>JBILLY010000040.1:0-13514 GCA_044375835.1 Opitutaceae bacterium | reverse complement strand
GCAGCTGCGCGTGGCCGAGCGCTTCAACGCCAAGACCGGCGCGCCCGTCTATCCGAAGCGCTATCCGTCGGCGGCCGCGCCGTCGGCCTTTCAGATCTCGACGCTCGAGGAGGAACTGCAGCTGATCCAGGGCCTCAACCGCAGCACCGGACGCATCGCGGGCATCTACCCCGAGCTGAAGCAGCCGAAGTGGCATCGCGAGCAGGGGCGCGACATCAGCGCCGCGGTGCTGCCGATCCTCGCGCGCTTCGGCTACGCCACGAAGGCGGACCGCTGTTTTCTCCAGTGTTTCGAACTGACCGAGGTGCGGCGTCTGCGCGGGGAGCTCGGCTGGAAGGGCAACCTCATCATGCTGATCGACGGCAAGGCGAGGAACGACGACGGCACCGACCACAACGCGCTCTGCACCGAGGCCGGCGTGAAGGAGCTGGCGACGCTGGTCGACGGCATCGGGCCGCCGCTCAACCGGCTCGTCACCTGGGCGGCGCCCGGCGCGGCGGCGAAGACGACCGGGCTGGTCGCGCTCGCGCACGCGGCGAAACTCGCGGTGCATCCCTACACCGTCCGGTTCGACGATCTGCCGAAAAACTGTCCGTCGGCCGACGCCTTGCACGCTGTGCTGTTCGGCGAACTGAAGGTCGACGGCGTGTTCACCGACTTCCCCGACCGCACGGCGGCTTGGGTGCGCGGTGGCGGGAAGCGTTGACGCGGAGCGCGGACGGCGCGGGTTCCCCGGTCAGCTGGTGGTGCTGGACTTCACTTTGCCGTAGGCGTCCTGCGTGCGGGCCCACGCGAGGCCGACCTTGGCTTTCTGCTGCTCCCAGGTCGCGGCGTCGGACCTGACCAGTTCCTCCCGCATCGAGCGGAGGTAGGAGCGGGAATCGCCCATCTCCTTCATCGCGAAATCCCACGCCTGCGTGTCGGTGCCGGCCGGCAGGGCGGCGCGCCGGGCGTTCAACGCGGCGACCTGTTCGTCGACCTGCGCTTCGAGTTGGCGGACGCCCGTGAACATCAGATCGCGCGTATCGAAGCCGTGGCGATCGAGGTCTTCCCAGCGGACGGGCTGGGCGGCGGAGACAGGGGCGGCCATCGACGCGGCGAGGGAGGACGCGGTGGTGCGGGCGGCGTTCGCGGAATCGGTCGCCGCGGTCGGGGCGACCTCGGCGCGCTTGGTGCAGGCGGTGGCGAGCAAAGTGACGCCGAGGAGGCCGAGGAGCGTGCGGGAGGTGTTCATGCCGCCACCGTAGCACGGCGGATGCGGGGCCGACATGGGGCGAAACCCGGCGCTTTGTTTTCGTCGCCGGGGGCGGTGCCGTGTTCACCCCATTTACGAAGGGAGGGCGCGGCGTGTAGCGTGGCGGGATGAAATCCGTCCGCCCGGCCGCATTGTTTTTCAACGTTCTGGTCTGCGTCTGCGTTGCCGCGGCGGCCGCGCTGGCGGCCGGTTGCCAGACGTCCAAGGGCTTCGGTCAGGATGTGGAGAAGCTCGGGGAGAAGATTCAGGAAAAATCGAAGTGAGTCGTGCGCGTTGCGTTCGGCGCGCATCATATACCCGAGCGACCGCTCGGCGCCAAAGGCGCGATCGCGGAACGGAGCCGACGGATTTCGAGAAACGGGGAGCGTGCTTCGCGGCGACGGGGAATGCGAGCGGCCCGGGGGCGGACACCATGAGTCCGTCTTCCAGCGGGCCACCGCAGATCATCAATTGAAGAACTCGTCGGAGCCATTCCGGGGCGAAGCAGCCACGGTGGAACTGGAAGCGAGCGCCAGGCTCCCCAGGCGGTTGCGGATAGAAGCCGGTCGGGCCGGGGCCGACCGGACAGACTTTGGCAGAGTGGGCGAACCGGTGGCCGGCGTGGTTGCGACCGTCGCGGACTTGGGCGTGGCGCCACCGCCGACCAGCGTGCGGAGCGATTGGATCGCCTGGTTGAGGACCACGGCCTGGGCGTTCAGCTCTTCCGCGGCGGCCGCCGTTTCCTCGGCGCTGCCGGCGTTGCTCTGGGTGACCTGATCCATCTGCGCGACGGCGGTGTTGATCTGGCCGAGGCCCTGGGATTGCTCGCCGGACGCCTGCGCGATCTCGGAGACGACGGCGTCGACCTTGCGCGCCTTGTCGAGGATCTCCGCGAGGGCGGTGCCGACCTGCTGCGAGAACTGGACGCCCTGGCCGGAGCGATGGATGGCTTCCTCGATCTTGGCGGCGGTTTCCTTGGCCGCGGAGGCGGAGCGCTGGGCGAGCGCGCGGACTTCTTCGGCGACGACCGCGAATCCCATGCCGGCTTCGCCGGCGCGGGCGGCTTCGACCGCGGCGTTGAGGGCAAGGATGTTGGTTTGGAAGGCGATCTCGTCGATGGTCTTGATGATTTTCGCGATGTCGTCAGAGGAGGCCTTGATCGCGTCCATGGCCTTGCTCATGTCGCCCATCTGCCGAGCGCCGGACTCCGCGGCGCTGCGTGTCTGGCCGGCGTAGGCCGTGGCATTGCGGGCGGAGTCGGCGTTCCGCTTCGTCATCGACGCGATTTCCTCGAGGGAGGCGCTGGTCTCCTCGAGGGAAGCCGCCTGTTCGCTGGCGCCATCGGCGAGCGATTGACTGGAGGCGGAAACCTGGCCGGCGGCGGCGGTGGTTTGTTCGGCGCTGAGAACCAAATCCTGGGAAATGTCGGCCAGGGTGGCGGTGACGCCGCGGGTGATCGAAACCGCCAGAACGATGCCGAGCACGAAGCTCAGGACGGCGAGGGCGGAAACGACGAGGGAGGTCCGGTCCATGTCGTGCACGGCGGTGCGGGCGTCCTCGTCCACTTCGGCGGAGATGAACTGCACGGTGCGATCCAGGGCGGCGAGATAGGCGGAGAAGACCGTGCTCGCCTGCGTGATGCCCGCAGCCACGGCGTCGCCGGAGCGGTCGCCGCGGAGGCGCTCGAGGGCTTCTTTCCGGGCAGCGAGGTAGGCGTTGCCGGTTGCGGTCAGCTCGGCGAACAACTTGCGCTCCCCGTCGCCGGCGAGCGTCTGCTCGAACGACGCGATCTCGGTGCCGATCTTGGTTTGGAGGGCTTGGATCGCGTTTTCATGCTGCGCACGCTCGGCGGCCGAGCGTGCCATCAGGGCGCGGAGGAGCAGCAGGTGGACTTCTCCGGCATGGGCCTTGGCGAGATTGATCGATTCGAGCGCCGGGATGTCTTTCTCGGCGATGGTGTGCACCTCGCGGCTGACGGTGCGAAGCTGGATGAAATTGGTGACAGCGGACACGGTGACCAGCAGGAGCACGGCGGCGAAGCCGACGGTGATGCGGCGGGCGATCGTCCAGGACTCCATGCCGCGGCGGGCGAAGTGCCAGACGGCGAAGCCGAGGCCGGCGATGCCGCCGAGACCGGCGAAGTAAATCCAGCGCGGATAGCCGGAACGGGCGGCGGTGCCGTGGGCGGCTTGGGCGTCGGCCGCCGGGGAGGGGGAGTCCGCCGTGGCCGATGGAGCGGGCGCGGCGTCGCGCGGGCTCAGTCGCGCGTGCCGCCGATCTGCCCGAGGAGGCGGGAGAGGTGGTCCTGCTCCGGGCCGAGGTGCGCCAGCGCGAGGGCGCGGCGGAAACTGGCGGCGGCGCGCGATTCGTCGCCGGTGCGCCAATACAATTCGCCGGTGACGGCGTGGAGCAGGTAGTGGGCGTCGAGCCGGTCGCGCTGCGGGATGGCGTCGACGGCGTCTAGGCCGGCCCGCGGGCCGTGGACGTGGGCGACGGCGACCGCGCGGTTGAGGGCGACGATCGGCGACGGTTGCAGGCGCAGCAGGGCGTCGTAGTGGCGGAGGATGCGGGGCCAGTCGGTGGCGGCGTAGTTTTCGGCGGTGCAGTGCAGCGCGGCGATGCCGGCCTGCAGGTGATATTCGGAAATGTCGTCGCCCTGCGCGGCGGCGGCGAGGTGGACCAGGCCGCGGCCGATGAGCGCGCGGTCCCAGCGGCCGCGATCCTGGTCGTGGAGCCGGAGCAGCGCGCCGTGTTCATCGACGCGGCCGGGGAACCGGGCGGCGGTGAGCAGCATCAGGGCGAGGAGCGCGTGGCCGCGCGGGGTGTCGCCGACGGGATGCTCGACGAGCAGCGCGGCGAGGCGGATGGCTTCGCGGCAGAGGTCCTCGCGCAGGAGGCGGTCGCCGCTGGTGGCCTTGTAGCCCTCGTTGAAGAGGAGGTAGAGGGCGGCGTGCACGCCGCGAAGGCGGGGCGCGAGGTCCGCGCCCTCGGGCAGGTCGAACGCGATGCCGGCTTCGGCGATGCGCTGTTTGGTGCGCGTGAGTTGCTTTTCGATGGCGGCTTCGGTGCCGAGAAACGCGCGCGCGATCTCGGCGGTGGTGAAGCCGCAGAGGACCTTGAGCGCGAGGATGACCTGGGCGTCCGGCGGCGTGGCGGGATTGCAGCAGACAAACATGAGCCGCAGCGCGTCGTCGCGGATCTCGGGGGCGGTGGCGCGGACGTCGGCCGCCCCCGAGTGCGTCTGCTCGAAGTGGGTGATGACCGCGGTTTCCTTGGCCCCGGACATGCGGCGGTGCCGGAGCGCGTCGCGGGCGAGATTCAGCGCGACGCGGGTGATCCAGGCGGAGGGGTGGGGGGGGAGGCCGCCCATCGACCAGGTGCGGAGGGCGCGGAGCATGGCCTCCTGCGCGATGTCCTCCGCGAGCGAGAGGTGGTGCACGCCGAGCAGGCGGACGAGCGCCCCGTGGAGGCGGCCGGTCTCGTGGCGAAAGAAATGTTCGACGAGGCCGGCCGGGTGCGGGGCGGCGGGCGGCGGCGGGGGATCGGGCGCTTCCGGCATGGGGCGCGGGCGGAAGTCAGCGGGCAGTCGGCGCGGCGGCGGAACGGGTGGTGACGCCGAGGTGGCAGTGCGGGGTGAGTTCGCGGACCTCGATGATCATACCGTGTTCGAGGCCGGGGTGGCGGCGCGCGATGGCGGTGGCGGCGGCGAGATCGGCGACGACGAGTTTCACGTATCCGCCGATCGCTTCCTTCGTCTCGGGGAAAGGGCCGTCGGTGACGCGGGTGCCGCCGGGGCCGGCGACAATGCGCGTCTCGGTTTCGAGGGGCTGACCCTCGGTGGCCTGGCCGGCGGCGACGAGGCCTTCGAACCACGCGTTCCAGCGGGCGATGAGTTCCTGGCGCTGGTCGGGCGAGAGGTGGCGGTAGTTTTCGGCGCCGGTGTTGCGAAAAAGCAGCAGGTAGGTCGAGGCGGGGACGGGAGTTTCCATGGGAGCGGGTGGTGATGGCGGCAGTGCTATTACGAACCGGCGGGCGCTCAACCGACAACGCGGGGAATAAATTTTCGGATGGGTGTCCGGCAGGGGAAGATTCAAACGTGGAGGTGACAGCCGCGGACAATCCGCGCGCGCACTCGACCCAGAGCCACCTCCGACTCCCATGCCTCCCCCCAAGTCCACCTACACCGACGGTTTTGTGATTCCGCTGCCGAAGAAAAGTCTCGTCGCCTACCGCAAGATGGCTGCGGTCGCCTGCCAAGTTTGGCTCGAGCACGGCGCGATCGACTACAAGGAATGTGTCAGCGACGACACGAAGGCGGACTTCGGACTCTCGTTTCCGCAAGGCATCAAAACCAAGGCCGGCGAGGTCGTCGTGCTGGCCTGGATCACCTACAAATCGAAGGCGCACCGCGACAAGGTGAACGCCGCGGTGATGAAGGATCCGCGCATGGCGGAAATGTGCGATCCGGCGAATCCGCCCTTCGACGTGAAGCGCATGCTCTACGGCGGTTTCAAGATCATCGTCTCGGCGTGAGCGCGGCGCGACCCGGAGGCGGCCGGCGGCCTTGGCGGCGCGCGGTGCGGCGGGGCCGTTTCGGGCGGCTCCGCGCGGCGTTGACGCGTCTGGCGGCGGAGCTGGAGCGCCGCGGGCGGCGCGAGCAGGCGGATCTGGCGATGATCGTGGCCGCCTGCGCGGACGAACTCGGCGCGGAGCGGCCGGCGCCGGCTTACTTGTCCGGAGTGTCGCGGTCGACCGGGCGCGGGGTGGTGCGCGATGGCGGCGTGGCCGGGGGCCCCGGCGGGGCGGCGGCGTCCTCGGGGGGCCGGGTGAAACGGATTTCCCAAGCGGAGGTGCCGTGCAGGAAGAAGCGCGCGGTCTCGCCCGCGACGGAATCGTTGTCGCCCTCCTCGAGGCCGCAGACCTGCGGGTAGAAGGTCGACCACCCCGGGATGGCGGAGCGCGGCAGCAGCAGCGCGGGGGCGGACCAGGTGCCGGGTTGCGCGAGATCGGCGCCGTAGGCGACGTAGACGCCCTGCTGCGACCAGCCGGGTTCTCCGCCGGCGGAGTTGAGGAGCATCACCCAGCGGCCGAGGTGAGTGTTCCAGTGGACGGCAGGGCCCCAGAACGCTTCCGGATCGGGGTTCGACCAATCGCGGGTGACGCGGAAGATCGGGGTGCAGGCGCCGCCGAGGCCGGGTTCATCCCACGTGCCGCGATGGAATTTGCGGACCTTGCCGCGCGGGGCGTGGCGGTCGGCGTAGGCGAGGCGGGCGACGCAGATGCCCTGGGATTCGGGCGCGCCGCCGTAGTTGGTGAAAAAGAAGTAGAGAAACTGGCGGTCGCGGTCGGCCACCACGCTGAAGTCGCCGTGGCCGCCGGTGAAGAAGCCGTTGCGGGCGGCCGGATCGGGCTCGTCGCCGGACTCGAGGATAATGCCAAGGTCGAGGAGGGTGCGGCCGCCGTCGAAGGAAACGGCGGCGCCGATCTTCGGGGCGGTGAGCAGGTTGCCCTCATACATGCCGCCCGGTTCATGGTGATACCAGGCGCACACGACGGACTCCTCGTCCACGAGGGCGGACTCGACCCAGAGGGTGCGGTTGCGGAAATCGCGGGTGTCGACGCGTTCGCTGTCCCAAGCGGCGAAGAGGTTGTCGGCGCGGCTGAGGCGCTGCGGCCAGCCGATCGAGGTGAAAACGTGGAGTTTGCCGCCGAACCAGAAGAGCGGGCTGTTGCCGTCGGTCTGGCCGGGCAGCGTCAGCGGCGGCGCTTCGACGAGCGCGGCCGACTGGGCACGGGCAGGTGTGCTCGCGCAAAAGGCGGCGACAAGGATCGCCAGGAGAGGAAAGCGAGACATCGGAACGCCGGGGCTGGAGCGCCGAACAGGACCGAGGGGAGGGAGAAAGCCGAGCACAAACTTTCGTTGGCACGGCACGGGCCGAGGCGGGGGCCGGTCGCCGGCAGGCGATCCCGGCGGCGCGCCGGATCAGCGGGCGAGGCGGCGGAGGCGGAGGGCGGTCTTGTGGCCGTGTTTCGCGGGATGGCGGACGGCGTGGCGGATCAACCACCGCCGCTCGGGCGAGGCGCCCTCGAGCCAACGGGTGCAGAGGTCGAAGACGAGAGCGGGGTGGTCCTTGGCGATGTCGCCGAGGTGATTGGCGACGCTGCGGCGCACGTAGAGCTCCGGATCGTCTTTCAGGGCTTCGAGCAGGGGCAGCGACGGCGACGGGTCGCGGACGAGGGCCGGCAAGCGCGCGGCCCACGGCAGGCGCGGACGCGGTCCCTCCGAGCACAGCCGGCGCACGTGGGGATCGGGATCGCGGGTCCAGGCCGAGAGCTGCGCGAACGTGCGCTCGGGCCATTGCGCGAGAAAGGCGCGGATGGAGAACTCGGCGCTGAAGCGGCGCGTGAGTTCGTATTGCGCGCGCATCGAAACGTCGAACGGGTCGCGGCCGGCGTTGTGGGCGGGATCGAGCCCGTAGGTGGCGACGAAGCTGACGTGCGGGAGGTAGAAAAAGCCGCCGAGGCCGAAGTCGCTGGTCGCGGTCAACGGCGGCGTGAGCGAGCGCAGGAGGACATCGACGGCGGCCGAGTAACGGGCGGGGAGGTGCGCCCGAAGCGCGCCGGCGAGGTGCGCGCCGCGTTGCATGATGCCGAGCGGGGCGAGGCCGGCGTGGGCGGCGCGGCGGAAGGCGGCGGACGGAAAGTCCGGCCACGCGACCGCGAGATTGTGCGCCAGACAGTCGATCGCCGGAGCGTCGAGCAGGTCTTTCAACGTGCTGCCTTTGGCGATGGAGCCCGGAGCGGCGGGCAGGCGGAGAGCGAGCGGGGTGGAGACGGCAGCGCGGGTGGCCATGGCAAGCAACGTAGCAGAGGCGCGTGACAGCGCTATGTCAGGAACCGTCGGGACTCGCGGCGTGCGCCGAGACGGGGCGGAATGCGCGGGCGGCTCAGGCCTTTTTCACGAAGCACGCCTTCAGGGCGAGGGAGACGCCGTCGATCTTGCAGTCGATCTCGTGGTCGCCGTCGACGAGCCGGATGTTTTTGGCCTTGGCGCCGCCCTTGAGCACACCAGAGCCGCCGCGGAGTTTGAGGTCCTTGATGAGGACGACGGAGTCGCCGTCGACGAGGAGGTTGCCGTGGGCGTCTTTGACCACGCGCGCGGCCTCGGGCTCGGGGGCCTTGGGCCATTCGTGACCGCAGGTCGCGCACTCCCAGCGGTCGGGGTGGCCGAGGACATCTTCGAGTGTGCAGGCGGGACAGGCGGGCTTGGTCATGGGCGGGATCAACGTGAGGCCGGGGGCGACGGGCGGGCAAGGGCGCAAAGGCCAAGCGGAGTTGGCGAGCGGCGGTCGCGGGCTTCTACCGGAAATTCGGGGGAAAATGCGGTGGAGTCGTCCCCGGCAGCGCGCTGACTGGTGATCCATGCCACCTCCGTCTCCTCAAGTCCCCGCCCGTCGCGCGTCGCGGTTGCTCCGGTTTCTGGCGGTGGCCGGGGCGGGTTGGTTCGCGTCGGCGCAGGCGGCGGAGGGGGCGGCGGCCGACGGAGGGATGCTGCAGGCGGTGGTGCGTCTGCCGGAGTTCCAGGTGTTCGAGACGCGACCGCTGCCGACGCGCGAGGCGTGGGACTACGTGAAGGTCGGGAACGTCGAGATCCTCTCCAATGCGCCGGCCGGCACCACGCGGGACTTCGCGCGCGATCTGGGCCGGTTTCAAGCCATGCTGCAGGTGGTCGCGCCGGCCATGCTGATCCGGGCGGAGCAGCCGGTGATGGTGGTGCTCTGCGGCAAGGGCGGGCACTACGAGCGGTTCATCGCGGAGGCGCGCGACGAGGCGCGGCGCATCCGCAACGTGAGCATGGTGCGCGATGTCGAGATCGCCGCGATCGTGGTGGACTACGAGCGGCGCACGGTGGCGGCGCCGGACCTCGAGGTGGCCTCGCTGGGCCCCGACGGACGGTTGACGCGGATCTTCGACGGGGTGGGGACGGGGCAACGGCCGGCGCTGACGATGGCGGAATTTTCCCGGCAATACGTTCTGCTCTCGCTGAGCGAGATGCAACCGCGGCTGCCGGCGTGGGCGGCGGAAGGATTGGCGACGGTCTACGGGGCGATCGAGTATGCGGACAAGTGGATCGAGATCGGGAGCCCGCGGCTGTTTGCGCGCGAGATCGAGGAAGTGATGGTGACGCCGGCGCTGCAGATGGACATCGCGTCGCTGCAAAATCGCGCCGGGGCCGCCGGGCCGCAGGCGCGCGAAGATTTCGGCACGGGGACCTACCGGTGGCCGACGGTGTATGCCATCGAGCGACCCACGGCCCTGCTGAAAATGGGGGCGTTGCTCGCGGTGGGCTACGACGACCGGCAGCGGGGCGGCGTGGCGCCGGACACGGCCCGGGCCAGCTACCGGTGGCGGCAGCAGTGCGCGGCCTTCGTCCACCTGTGTCTCTACGGGGCAGGCGGGAAATTCCGCGCGGGGTTCGTCAAGTTCGCCACCCGCACGGCGACGGAGGGGCCCACCGAGGCGTTGTTTCGCGAGTGTTTCGGCATCGATTTCGGCGAGATGGAGCTGCGCATCCGGGCGCACTGGGACAACGGCACCTTCGACGGCCGGCGGATCGAGTCGAAGGAGGGCGGACTGGCCGGCACGAACGGGCGCCCGCCGTTGCGGCCGGCGACGGACGGGGAGATCGGGCGGATCAAGGGCGAGACCTTCCGGTTGACGGGCCAGGACGAAGCGGCGCGGCAGGAGTTCGTCACGGCCTACCTGCGGGGGGAGCGTGATCCGCAGCTGTTGGCGTCGCTCGGCCTGATGGCGCGGCAGCGGCATGACGCCGCACGGGCGCGGACCTATCTCGAAGCGGTCGGAGCCGCGACGACGCCGGTGCCGCGCCCGCGGGCGTATCTCGAGCTGGCGCGACTGCGGGCCGAGGGGATCCGCGGCACCGACGGCTCGGCGCGCTACAACATGGAGGCGACGATCGCGCTGCTGACGCCGCTTTTCCGCGCGCAGCGGCTGCCGCAGCAGTTGTCGCTGATCTACCGGGAAATCGCCGACGTGTGGGCGTCCAGTGCGATGACGCCGGACCGAGAGCATCTCGGGGCGATCGAGCACGGGGTGGCGTTGTTTCCTTACGACGGCGAATTGGCGGCGAAGACGGCGACACTGCTGCGACGGCACGGCCATCCGGCGGACGCGAAGGCGCTGATCGAGCGCGCGCTGCCGCGTGCGTTCGATCCGACGGCGCGAGCCAAGTTGGAGGAACTGGGGAAAAGCCTGTGACCGTTCCCGCGGTGACCTAAATCCGGCGCGGGGAAGAACGACGACAGGACCAGCGAAGGGCGAGTGATCGGGCGGGACTGCTCCGGGGCGAGGCGCGCGCAGTCGGCGCCGGCCGCGATGCCTGCCGGCGGTCGATGCGCGACGCGGGGCGAAGGGGCCGTGCGGGCGGAGGCGAGCGTCTGGACGCCGATTTCAGGCCAGGTCGTAGAACGGCGTGGTCTCGCCGGGAGCGACGACGGAGAATTCGCAGGCGTGCAGCGCGGGGTGGGCGCGCACCGGGGCGAGGGCGGCGTGCACGGTGGCGGGGGAATTGCAGTCGCGCGAGAGGTGCGTGAGGTAGACGCGGCGCCAGCGCGGGCTGGCGACGGAGGCGAGGAGTTCGCGGGCGGCGTCGTTGCTGAGGTGGCCGTGGCGGCCGCCGATGCGCTGCTTGAGCGACCACGGGCGCTTGGGGTCGGCCTGGAGGAGCTGCGTGCAGTGGTTGGACTCGACGACGACGACATCGCAGTCGCGCAGGCATTCGCGGATGTTTTGCGGGGCGTGGCCGAGATCGGTGAGGTAGGCGAGCGCGCGGCGCGGCGCGAAGAGGTCGCCCTCGTGGCCGGCGGAGAAGCGAAAGCCGACCGGTTCCTGGGCGTCGTGCGGGACCGCGAACGTCTCGATCTGGAGATCGCGAAACGTGAAGCGGGAGCCGGTCTGGAAAATCTGCCAATCCGGGCGATGCGGCGGCTCGAGCTTCGACTGCACGGCGCGGGCGGTGGCGTCGTTGGCGAAGACGCGGAGGTGCGGGTATCTTTTGAAACCGTCGATGCCGGCGGCGTGGTCGCCGTGCTCGTGGGTGAGGAAAACGGCGTCGATGCGTTCGAGGGATTCGCCGAGGCCGGCGAGCAGGGCCGCAAGTTTGCGGGCGGAGAAACCGGCGTCGACCAGCACGCGCGCACCCTCGGTGACGAGCAACGCGGCGTTGCCCGCGCTGCCGCTGCCGAGGATGCTGAAACGCATGGCCATGCCGGGGGGATTCTCAGGTGAGAGCTGAGAGTGGAGCGTGGAGAGTCCGGACGGCCAAGCGCGAAGACGGCCTGAGCAAGCTCAGGCCCTACGGAAGCATTACCTGCGAAAGGATTTTCTGCGGGGAGACAATCTGCGGGCGAACTATCCCGGCGCGGCTCAGCGGGCGAAGGCGCCGACGCCGGCTTCGAGGAGGAGTTTCCAGAGCGCGCTGTTGTCGGGCTTGGTGGGCGTGCCGCCGACCTGGAACGTGCGCGACATGAGATAGTAGCCCTTGTCGTCCTGCTTGGCGCCGAGCTGGCCGGTCTTGGAGAGCAGGAGCGCGAGGTGATCCTTGGCGCCGAGCTGGAGCACGATGTTCATCGGGGCGTTGGCGAGGTCGTCGGTGCTCTTGCTGGCGACGGCGCCGCTGCCGGTGAGGCGCAGGGCGGGCGAGAGGACTTCGAGCGAGGTGAGTTTGAAGCTGAGGTCGGGCGCGCGCTCGACCTGGAGCTTGATGGTCTCGAACGAGACCTCGTTGAGGTAGGTGGTAAGCTCGGCGAGGGCGGAGGTGGTGTCGGAGCCCTTGGAGGCGCCGAGGATGGCGAGGCCGAGGGAGGCGACGTTGACGAGGGTGCCGGCGTTGCCCTTGCGGGCGAGGATGCGGAGGAGGCCCTTGGTGCCGGTAACTTCGAAGCGGCCGTAGGCGTTGGCGCCGAGGTTGCCGAGGTTGACGCCGTTGCCGGCGAGTTTGGCGCTGACGGTCGCGACGGTTTCCAGCGCGGGCTTTTCGTTGGGGCTGGCGGCGCGGAGGAACTCGCCGACGTTGAAGTCCTTCACGTCGGCCGAGGCGGCGAGCGTGTAGGGTTGCGGGGCGGCGGCGTTGAAGGTGACGCCACCGGCGAGCTTGAAGGGGTTTTCTTTGAAGCGGCCTTCGAGGCCGTCGAGGGCGAGGCGCGTGTCGGTGACGACGGCGGTGCCGCGGACGCCGGAGATGGTGTAGTCCTTGCCGTAGAGGATGCGCTTGAGGTCGACCTCGACCTTGCCGTTGGCGCCTTGCCAGAACGGCGCGGTGTCGCGCTTGGCGGGGCCGACGAGGGCGACGGCGGTATCGGTGATGCGCTGCGTGGTGGAGGGCGCGCGGACGACGTTGGTGGGCGTGCGCGCGCCGGGTGCGGGCGTGGAGGCGGCGGGCGTGGGGGCGACGGTGGGTTTGGCGGCGGGCGCCGGAGCGGGCGAGGCGGGAGCGAGGACGGCGAGGGCCTGGAAGTCGTCGACGACGAGATTGGCGGAGGAGATTTTCGCGGCGAAGAGCGGCGTCTTTTTCTCGGTCTGGCCGAAGGTGCCGGTGACGGTGAGGTCGGACTTGCGGCCGGCGGCGGTGAGAGTGAGCGGGAGATTGAAGGAGCCGGTGCCGTCGGCCTTCAGCGTGGC
This sequence comes from Opitutaceae bacterium, assembly GCA_044375835.1. Lineage (GTDB taxonomy): Bacteria > Verrucomicrobiota > Verrucomicrobiia > Opitutales > Opitutaceae > ER46. Next base: position 580 of record JBILLY010000040.1, on the reverse strand, counting down.
GGCGACGTTGAGGTCGAGGGCGCCGAGGGGCTGGTTGCCGGCTTTGGCGACGAGGTTTTTGAGGGCGAAGGTGGCCTTGGCTTCGGTGGCGTCGGCGAGGGCAGCGTCGAAGGTGGCGGCGAGCTGGCCGCGCGAGAGCGTGGCGTAGGAGGCGAGCATGGGCTGCTGGCCGAGCGCGGGCAGATCGGCGTCGAGCGTGCCCTTGGCGGTGGCGACGAGTTTGGCGCCGAGCTTGGCGGTGCCGGCGGCGAGCAGCGTGACGAGCGTGGTCTCGCCTTGGGTGACGGCGAGGCGCTTGAGGTCGTAGGTGACGGCGTCGCCGCGCTTGGTGGCGTCGAGGGAGGCGGCGATATCGAGGTTCTGCGCGAGGGTCTGGCCGTCGATCACGGCGGTGACGCCGCGAAGGGTGAACGGCGCGGTGGTGACGAGGCCGACGTCGTCCATGGAGCGGAGTGAGGCCTCGAAGGTGCCGCCGGTGACGGCGCCGGAGAGTTTGGACTTGGGGACAAACGATTCGACCCAGGCCAGCGGGACGTCGCCGAGGCGGAGGCGGGCGACGGGGGCATCGGGCTTGGCGGCG
>JBILLY010000519.1:0-4133 GCA_044375835.1 Opitutaceae bacterium | reverse complement strand
TCTCGCGGCTTTTGCGGTCTTGGTGGCGGGGGCGGGGGTGTCGCCGGATTTGGCGGAGGTCGGCGCCGATGTGGATGCGTCGGCGTCGGCGGTTTTGCGGGCGGCTTTTTTCGGCGCGGGAGCCGGGGCGGCGGCGGGCGGCGGATTGGCGGCGAGGGCGGCGGTGGCGGATTTGAGCGCGGGGTCGGCGGTCTGGGTGACGGTGTCGATCCAAGCTTCGATCGGCGTGCCGCCGACGGAGGAGTTCACGAGGCCGACGGGGACGCCGAGGGTGCGGTGCAACTCGCGGCCGAAGAAATAGAGCGTGCCGGAGAAGCCGCCGACGGTGGCGGGCGCGCAGAGCTCCCACTTGCCCTCGCCGACGGTCTGGGGCGTGGCGGAGTTGCGGGAGGTTTCGCGATAGTGGCGGATCAACGGGAAGTTGGCGGCGGCCTGCTCTTTTTCGAAGTCGGCGCAGCGGGAAACGGTCATCGCCATGTTGGACTGGCCGGAGCCGAGCCAGACCTCGCCGACGAGGATGTCGGCGATTTTTCGTGTATCCGTTTTGGCATTCAGCGTGGCGGAGACGGTGAGGTCGCGTCCGGTGGCGCTGACGGCGAGCGGATCGAGGTCGACGCGCCAGCGGCCGTCGGCGGCCGCGGTGGCGGATTTCTTTTGGCCGGCGAACGCGACCGTCACGACGGCGCCGGCGTCGGCGGTGCCCCAGACGGGGACGCGGGCGTCGCGCTGGAGGACCATGTGGTCGCCGAACACGGCGGGCAGGCGGAGCTCGGCGCGGGCGAGCGCGGCGGTGGCGACAGTGGCCGCGAGGAAGGCGAGGAGGCGAAGGAGCGGGCGGAGGCGCAGGGGCATGGGGAGGCGGAAAAGAAGAAACGTGGGAAAGGAGAAAGAAGAAAGGAGCGGCGAGGCGCGGGCAGCGGCGGAAAAGAAGAAAGGTGCGGCGAAGCGCCGGGCGGGGGCTACGGCTACTGGGCCTTTTTCTTTTTGTTGTTCTTCTTTGCCTTGCCGGCGGGGGCGTCGGGGGCGCTGGGCTCGGCTTGGGCGGCGCTCCATTTGTCCCAGAGGGCTTGGAGTTCTTTCACCTTGGCGGGTTGGGCGGCGGCGAGGTCCTTGGTTTCGCCGATGTCGGCGGCGAGGTCGTAGAGTTCCGGTTGGCCGCTGCCGCCGCGGGAGACGACGAGTTTGTGGTCGCCGTGGCGGACGGCCCACTGCGGGCCGTAGCGCCAATAGAGGGTCTGGTGCGGGCGGGCGGCGTTGGCGCCGGTGAGGAAGGGCAGGAGGTCCACGCCGTCGAGTTGCCACGAGGCGTCGGGCTTGGCGCCGGCGGCGACGAGGGCGGTGGGGTAGACGTCGAGCTGGAGGACGGGGAAGTCGTAGGTTTTGCCGGCGGGGATTTTGCCCTTCCATTGGAAGAGGAACGGGACGCGCGGGCCGCCCTCGAAGGTGGTCATCTTGAAGCCACGGAGCGGGCCGTTTTGCGAGGTGGTGCTCGGGGTGGGGCCGCCGTTGTCGGCGATGAAGAAGACGAGGGTGTTTTCCTCCTGGCCGAGGGCGCGGACCTTGGCGAGGACGCGGCCGACGGCGTCGTCCATCGCGGCCATCATCGCGGCGAAGAGTTTGCGCTTGGGGTCGGTGATGCCGGGGAAACGGTCGAGGTAGGCTTTGGGCGCTTCGAGCGGGGCGTGCTGGGCGTTGAAGGGGAGGTAGAGGAAGAAGGGTTTGCCCTTGTTGCGCTCGAGCCAGTCGACGGAGCGCGCGGCGTAGGCGTCGGTCGTGTAGAACGCGGGGTCGGTGATTTTGCGGACGTCGTCGGAGAGGCGGGAGTCGACGAAGTTGGTGGGGTGGAAGAACGGGGTGTTGGCGAGGGTGCCGAAGAACTCGTCGAAACCGCGGCGCGTGGGGCGATAGTCGGGGCCGGCGCCGAGGTGCCACTTGCCGACGGCGGCGGTGGCGTAGCCGAGTTTTTTGAAGCGGTCGGCGAGGGTGACCTGGTCGAGGCGGAGGCCGGTGGTGTTGGCGACGGAGTTGAACTCGTGCCCGAAGCGGGTGGGGTAGCGGCCGGTGAGCAGGCCGGCGCGGGACGGGCTGCAGTAGGTGGCGGCGACGTAGCCGGCGGTGAAGCGGACGCCGTTCGTGGCGATCGAGTCGATGTGCGGCGTGGGGATCTCTTTGTTGCCCTGGCAGCCGAGTTCGCCCCAGCCGAGGTCGTCGGCGAAGAAGATGAGGAGATTGGGCGGGCGGGTGACCGCGGCGGAGGCGGACGTCGCGAGCAGGACGGAAATGCAGAGGGCAAACGGGGCGGCGAGACGGAGGAGCGGGCGCATGGGTGTCGGGGTGGAAGGGGCAGGGTAGCTCTGAAAGATGATGGCGAACGAAACGACGGTGAAATCGGCGAGACGGGGAATAGGTGCGGAGGTAACGCGCGAGACGGCGAAAGGGGCGTGCTACCGAAGCGGGGTGGACGGCGGGCGGCAAGGGCGGCGATCAGCCGCGGACGCGTTGGCGGAAGGCGCGGGGGCTCTGGCCGAAGCGGCGCTTGAAGCAGCGGGAGAAGTAGAACTCGTCGCAAAACTCGAGCTGGGCGGCGATTTCCTTGATGGTGAGTCGGCCCTGGTGGAGGAGGGCGGCGGCGCGGTCGATGCGCGAGTCGTGGTGGTAGCGACCGGGGGCGAAGCCGATGGCGGAGCGGAATTTTTTGCGGAAGGTCTCGTAGGAGAAACCGAGCTTGCGGGCGACGGCGGCGGGGGCGGCGCCGGACTTGCCGTGGGCGACCATGAGTTCGCAGGCGGTGTTGAGCCAGTCGTCGCGCGGGGCGGGGGCGGGCTTGGCGGTGTCGTGGCCGGAGAGGATCTCGGTGAGGACGGCGGCGAAACGACTGACGACGACGGGGGCGGGGGTCTTGTCGCGCAGGTGGAGCGGCGGGATGAGATCGAAAAAGCGGCGGAACCAGTGGTCGCGGTCGGGGCGGTGGTGGACGGGGCGGCGCGGGTCGAGCAGCCGGGTGCGGCACATGAGGTCGAAGATCGGGCCGTCGAACTGGAACCAGAGTTCGTCCCAGAATTCGCCGGGGCGCGTGCCGCAGCGGTGGGGGCGGCCGGGGAAGTAGAGGATGAGATTGCCCTCGCCGACCTCGCGCCACGGCGTGTCGGCGTCCGAGTAGAGGCCGCGGCCGCGGGTGACGTAGAGCATCGAGTAGCAGGGAATGACGCGCGGGGCGGCGGGCGGCATGCCGACACCGACGCCGCCCTGGTTGACGCCGCCGATGCGGATCGTGCCGAGGGGCGAGCGCACGGGGCGCAGGAGCAGTCGGGTTTTGACGGTGGGGTCGACGGTGCGGGGCATGGCGGGGTGACCAGAAAACACATGGTTTCTCCCACGTGCCCCATTCTGGCAAGGGCGAGGCTCGGATACTCTGCGGGCGCCGGTTGCCCAAAGAACTCATGTTCGGGCCGGCGCCACCCACACCCAACCCCGCCTGGATTTCCCCACCGATGACCGATCGCCGACACCTGTTTCCTTCGCTCCTTGCCGTTTGGTGCGCCGCCCTCGCCGCCGCGCCGCTCGGTGCCCAGAACGCGCCGCCCGCCGCCGTGGGCGCGTCCGCTCCGGCCGCCGCGCCGCGCGCCGAGGAGACGGTGCAACTCGCAGCGTTCACCGTGTCGCCCGACGACGACCGCGGCTACTACGCGCCCTCGGCGATCAGCGGCACGCGCACGAAGACGGAGCTGCTCAATCTGCCGATGAACCTCAACGTGCTCACGGAGCAGTTCATCAAGGACATCGCGGCGACGGACCTCGTGGACATCGTGAGCTTCACGGCGGGGCTGGCGCCGGCGCCGGCGACCTCGGGCGACACCAACGGCGGAGACACGACGGGCTTTTCGCTGCGCGGCTTCGGCACGCACGTGCCCTACCGCAACGGTTTCCGCCGCCTCCGGATCGTGGATACGACGAACATCGCGCGGGTGGAGGTGATCAAGGGGCCGTCGTCGGTGCTCTACGGCACGGCCTTCGCGGGCGGCTCGGTGAACTACGTGACGAAACGGCCGGTGCCGGGCCGGCGGATCACGGAGCTGGCGGTGCGCACGGGCAGCCACGGGCTGTTCCGCTCGGAGCTCGATGTGAACGTGCCG
>JBILLY010000517.1:0-4135 GCA_044375835.1 Opitutaceae bacterium | reverse complement strand
CTTGGAAATCGTCGCCCCGGAGCTGCACCGCATCGTCAACGTCCAGGGTGACGTCAACGCCGGCACCCACGTCCGGCACGTGCACTTCGACGGCATCGAATTTAGTCACACCGATTTCACGCTCGGCCACATCGAAGCGCGCGTGCACACGGACACGGCGGTGATGTTCGAAAACACCCACGATTGCTCCGTCCGAAACTGCCGCTTCGAGAATATCGGCGGCTACGCGCTGTGGCTGCACCTCGATAGCCGCCGCAACAAATTCGATCGCAACACCGTCCGCCACTCCGGCGGCGGCGGCGTGCTGCTGACCGGCGCGCGGCTCTCCTACATGGACGATACGAAGATCTACACCCCCGGCGAAGCGGCCGCGAAGGTCGCGCCCATTCTCAACGAGATCACCCGCAACACCGTCGAGCACTGCGGAAAAATCCGCTACTACGGCGGCGGCGTGCACCTCGACTCGCGTCCCTCCGCCATGTCGATGGAGCCCGGGAATCTGATCGCGCACAATTACTTCAACGACCTCTCGCGCAACGGCGTCTTCGCCTTCCGAAACCAGGGCGGCAGCGTCGTCGAATACAACCATATCCACAACGCCATGCAGACCACCATCGACGGCGCCTGCATCCACTTCGCCACGATGAATCACCTCAACGCGCCGAATTTCATCCTCAACAACTGGCTCTACGACGCGTGGGGCTATGAGCAGAAACCGGACGGCAAACCCATCCGCAAACTCGGCAACGGCATCTTCCTCGATTGGGACACCAGCAACACCACCGTCCGCGACAACTGGATCTACAATTCCGTCGGCGGCGCCATCAAACCGATCTGGGAGAACCAAAACCTCGTCATCAAAAACAACCACGAGTCCGACACCCGCATCGTGCCGCCCTTCGTCGCTGAACTCGGCCCCGACGGCAAAGCATCCAACCGCATCGATCTCGCGACGAATCGCCTGACCGGCAGCGTCGTTCACTACACGGATGCCAAACACGTCACGACGACGGGCACGTGGAATCCAAAGACCGTCACCGGCATGTGGGGCCTTTTTCGTTTCAACTTTCTGGTCGGCACCGCCGCCGTGAAATCGGAAGCCACTTACACATTGCCCATCCCGCAGGACGGAACCTATCAGATCTCGCTGCTCTACAAAACCGGCCAGGACAGCGCCTCCAACGTCCCGGTCAGCATCGCGCACGCCGGCGGCGTCGCAAAACACGTTTGGGACATGCGCAAGGGCTCGAAGCACGGCTTCTCCGTTCCCGTGGGCTCCTATCGTTTCACCACAGGCACGCGCCACACCGTCACCCTCTCGACCGCCGGCACCGATGGCAACGTGATCGCCGACGCGGTCGCCTTCGTGAAGGTCGCCGACTGAGCGAAGTCGCAGAAAAAGCTATGGACCCCCTCATGCGCGCCGCCGTGTTAGAGTCCGCTCGGACGATCCGGGTTCAGGCCAGGCCTATCCCGGATCTGAACCCCGGCATGGTCCTGTTGCGCGTGCGCCGCGCCGGCATTTGCGGCTCCGACCTGCACTACTTCGAGCACGGGTGCTGCGGCGCGTTTGTGCCGACGCGTCCGTTCGTGCTCGGCCACGAATTCGCCGCGGAAGTCGCCGCGCTCGGCGACGGCGTGAAAAACGTCCCCGTCGGTGCGCGCGTCACTGCCAACCCCGCCCGCGCCTGCGGCGTCTGCGACTACTGCAAGAGCGGGCGCGGCAATCTCTGCCGTGCTACCATCATGCTCGGTAGCGCCAGCACCACGCCGCCGACCGACGGTGCCTTTGCAGAATTCGTCACCGTGCGCTCCGACCAGTGTCACATTTTGCCCGCATCCATCGATGATGCGACTGCCGCCATGCTGGAGCCGTTTGCGGTGGCGCTCCACGCCGTGAAGCGCGCCGGCACGGTCTCGGGCAAACGCGTCTTGGTCGCCGGCGGCGGCCCCATCGGATTGCTCGTGGCCATGACGGCGCGGATGTTTGGCGCCGCGCCGGTGGCGTTGAGCGATATCTTGGAATCGCGTCGCGAAACCGCGCTAAAACTCGGAGTGGACGTCGGCCTAAATCCCACCGACCCCCAATTGTCCGAAGTAGTCCGCGAGTTGGTCGGCGAAGGGTTCGACGTCGTGTTCGAAGCTTCCGGTGCGAGAGCCGCGCTGCGCCAGGCCTTCGACCTCGTGCGCCCCGGCGGAACGATCGTGCAGATCGGCACGCTCGGCACGGACGACATCCCGCTGCCCGCCAACCAACTGATGGTCCGCGAAATCAACTTCATCGGTTCGATGCGCTACGGAAACGTCTTCGGTGAAGCGATCCGTCTTGTCGCCGAAGGCCGGATCGCCCTGCGCGGCCTCATCAGCGGAGTCTTGCCACTGGCCGAAGCACCGGAAGCCATGCGCTTGGCCTCCGAAAAGAACACCGCCCTCAAAGTGCAGTTGGAGATCGGGTAACTCCAACAACGTCCGCCACGCGCATGCCTCTGGCCATCGCAGGACGATTCACCACCGAGAAAAACCTATGATATCCCGCGGACTCCTTCCCGTTGTATGGCTCCTGCTCGTGTTGTCTGCGTCGTCCCACACTACTGACGCGGCGCCCGAGCGGAGCCCCAACATCGTCCTCATCATGGCCGACGACCTCGGTTACGGTTCGCTCGGCTGCTACGGCGGCGAATCATCCACCACGCCCAACCTCGACCGACTCGCCGCCGGCGGCCTGCGCCTGACCGATTTTCACAGCAGCGGCCCCGTGTGCTCACCCACGCGTGCAGCGCTGCTCACCGGCCGCTACCCGCAGCGCTGCGCCTGGGTGCCGGACGCGGACCTCTCACCCGTATTCCAACAACAACGACGCGAAAACCCCTCGCAGCGCTGGGCGTGGGGTATCTCGCCCCAAGAGGTGACCATCGCCTCGGTGCTGCGTGGCGCCGGCTACCGCACCGCTCTCGTCGGCAAGTGGCACCTCGGCTACGACTACGCGTTTCACCCGATGAACTACGGCTTCGACGAGTTCCGCGGTTTCATGGGTGGCAATGTCGACTATCACACGCACGTCGCCGGCTACGGCTTGAAGCAGCTCGACTGGTGGCACGGACGGAAAATCGAAAACGAAGCCGGCTACACGACCGACCTACTGACGCGTTACGCGACCGAGTTCATCGAACGACACCGGGACCACCCGTTCTTCCTCTACCTCACCCACGCCGCACCGCACGATCCTTGGCAGGGCCGCGATCCGGCACGGAAAAAATCACCCGCGGAAACCTATCGGGAAATGTTGTCTACGCTCGATGCCTCGGTCGGCGCGGTCGCCGCCGCGCTGCGCACGCACGGACTCGAAAGAAACACGTTACTGATTTTCTGCTCCGACAACGGCGCCCAAGCCCCACGCGGCGTGCCGGCCAACGCTCCACTCAAAGGCCGCAAGGGCGAACTCTCCGAAGGCGGCCACCGCGTGCCCTTCATCGCCTCGTGGCCCGGCGTCATCGCCCCCGGCACGACGAGCGACGCCACGCTAATGACGATGGACTTCTTCCCGACATTTGCCCGCCTCGGCGCCGCCCAAATTCCGTCCGACCGCGCCATTGACGGCACCGATATGCTGCCCGTGCTGCGCGGAGACGTCCGCTCCCTCGACCGCAATCTTCACTGGCGTTTCGGCGATGCGTGGGCCGTGCGGCGCGGACCGTGGAAATTGCTCGGGCACGGCGCGACGCCGCGCACGCTCGTAAATCTCGCCGACGATCTGACCGAGAAAACCAATCGCCTCGAAACGGAGCCGGGACTCGCGCAGGAACTCTTGCAACTCCACCGCCATTGGACGGAGTCAGCCGGACAAAAGTGAACCCACGAGCCAACCATCGCGGAGCGCGGGCCACATGCCAACCGCGCGGCGTATTGGAGAAATCGTCACTGGGCAGCTTCTCGGCTACGAACCCTCCTCAAAAACGCAGCTAACCTCGCCTACGTCTACTGAACACCCCAATGCCTTGCCCGCCTCGTAGTGGGCTTGCCTCGAAAAAGTGGACATGGATTCAGGCGGCTGTGATGTCGTTTTTCGTAGGTTGGTTTTCAAAAGCCACAGGTGAACGGTAACCGAGCGAGCTGTGGCGTCTCGTCGGATTGTAGA
>JBILLY010000516.1:0-4141 GCA_044375835.1 Opitutaceae bacterium | reverse complement strand
CGACGGGACGAAGCGGCGGCTGTCGAACGACGCGCACCTGCGGATCATCGGCTTGACGGCGGAGCAGATGGACGAGCCGGACATGTTCCGGCGGATCACGCCGCCGGACGACTGGGCGCGGCAACAGGCACTCTATGCGCGGCTGGAACGAGGGGAGATCGATCACTTCGCGCTGAAGAAGCGGTATCACCGGCTGGACGGGTCGACGGTGTGGGTGGAGATCAGTTTCCACCGGTTCCGCGATCCGCGCGGCGGTTACCAGGAGGTGTCGACCTTGATCGACCTGACGGAGTTGCAGCGCACGCAGGCCGAACTGGCGCGCAAGGAGGGGCAGCTGCGGTTTATCTTCGATTCGCTGGCGGTCGGCGTGTTCTGGCGCCGGCACACGGCGGACGGGCAGGTGGAACGCCTGATCAACGACGCGCATGTGCGGATGTGCGGATTGTCGCGCGAGGAATTGCTCCAGCCGGGGGTGTTTCGCGGCATCAGTTTCCCGGAGGAATACGAGACCCAGCAGAAACTTTACGCGCAGCTCGCGGCGGGGGAGATCGGGCAGTTTGCGGTGGAGAAACGCTACCGCCATCCGGACGGTAAAGTGATCTGGGTGGAACTGACACAGCAGCGCCGGAAACTGCCGGACGGCGGGTTCGAGGAACTGTCGAGCCTGGTCGAGATCACGGAGCGCAAGCGGGCGGAGGAGGAGCTGGCCAAGGCGCGGGCGCGGTTGCAGTTCGTGTTCGAAGTCGCGCCGGTCGGCATCTCGTGGCACGAGAATTCGGCCGAGACGAAGATCATCGTGAATCCGGAGCACGTGCGGATCACAGGCGTGCCGGCGGAGCGGGCGGCGGAGGCGGGCATCTATCTCGCGGCCACGCACCCGGAGGATCGGGTGCGGCAGGAGCCGTGGAACGACCGCCTGCGCCGCGGGGAAATCGACCGGTTCACCCTGGAGAAACGCTACGTGCATCCGGCCGGCGAGGTCGTGTGGGTGGTGTTTTCGACCCGCGTCTTCTTCGACGCGAAGTCGGGACTGCGGCAGGGCGTGACGACGCTCGTCGACATCACGGCGCTGAAGCGCAAGGAGGAGGAATTGCGGGTGGCGAAGGAGGCCGCGGAAGCCGCCAACCTGGCGAAGAGCCAGTTCCTCGCGATGATGAGCCACGAGATCCGCACGCCGATGAACGGCGTGATCGGCATGACCTCGCTGCTGCTGGACACAGGGCTGAGCGCGGAGCACCGCGACTACGTGGAGACGATCCGGACCAGCGGGGACGCGCTCCTGACGATCATCAACGACATCCTCGATTTCTCGAAGATCGAGTCGGGCAAGCTGGAGCTGGAAACGACGGATTTCGCGGTGCGCGAGTGCGTCGAAGGCGCGCTCGATCTGCTGGCGCCGCGGTTCGCGGAGAAGGGGCTCGACCTGCTCTACGAGATCGGGGACGGGGTGCCGGGCCTGGTGCGCGGCGACCCGACGCGTCTGCGGCAGGTGCTGGTGAACCTGCTCGGCAACGCGGTGAAGTTCACGGAGCGCGGCGAGGTGGTGCTGCGGATCACGGCGGCGCCGAAGGGCGACCGGCACGTGGAGCTGGAGTTCGGCGTGCGCGACACGGGCATCGGCATCCCGCCCGAAGGCATGGCGCGGTTGTTCCGGTCGTTTTCGCAGGTCGATGCGTCGACCACGCGCAAGTTCGGCGGCACCGGCCTCGGGCTGGCGATCAGCCGCCGGCTGGCGGAGCTGATGGGCGGCCGGATGTGGGTGGAGAGCGAGGTCGGCAAGGGGTCGACGTTCCACTTCACGATCGTGCCCGAGGCGGTGGGCTCGAAGCCGCGGCCCTGGCAGCCGACGCAGCCCCCGGCGGTCCAGGGCCGGTCGTTGCTGGTGGTGGACGACAACGCGACCAATCGCCGGATCCTCACGGACGTGGCCACGGCTTGGGGCATGCGGCCGAGAACATTTTCGAGCGGCCGGGAGGCGTTGGCGGCGCTGCGCGACGGCGAGCTGTTCGACGTGGCGGTGCTGGACATGCACATGCCGGAGATGGACGGGGCGATGCTGGCGCGCGCGATCCGCAATCTGCGCACGCGCGAGGCGATGCCGCTGGTGTTGCTCTCCTCGCTCGGCGCGCGCGAGGAGGTGGACGACGCGGATCTTTTCGACGCCTACCTGACCAAGCCGGCGAAACCGGCGCAGTTGCTGGAGGCGCTGGGGGCGTTCTTCAAACCCGCGCCCGACGAAGTGCGGGACGTGTCGGCGCATCCGTTTGTGGTTGCGGCGGCCAAGGCGGCGACGCGCCCGGAGCGGGTGCTGTTGGCCGAAGACAACGTGGTGAACCAGAAGGTCGCGTTGCTCATGCTCGGGCGCAGCGGTTTCCGGGCGGACCTTGCGGCCAACGGCCACGAGGTGCTCGAGGCGCTGACCCGGCAGCACTACGACGTGGTGCTGATGGACGTGCAGATGCCGGAGATGGACGGCTTGGCGGCATCGCGGGAGATTTGCCGGCGCTGGCCGGGGCGGGCGCAGCGCCCGTGGATCATCGCCCTGACCGCGAACGCCATGCAGGGAGACCGGGAGCTGTGCATGGCCGCGGGGATGGACGACTATATCAGCAAACCGATCAAAACCGACGAACTGCTGGCGGCGATGGATCGGGCGCGTGCGGCGCTGCAGCGGCGCGAATAGCGCGGCGTCTTTGCGCGCGGTGGCCCGGCTGCTGACATAAGGCTGTCAGCCGCGGGTGCTACATTGGGCGGACGTTCCCACCCACCCATGATCCGCATCAAAGAAATCGCCTACACCGGTTATCCGGTCACCGACATCGCCCGCGCGCGCCGTTTTTACGAGGGAGTGCTGAACCTCAAGCCGACCCTGCAGTTCGAGCACGAAGGGAAACTGTGGATCGAATACGACATCGGGGCGGCGACGCTCGCGGTCTCGAACATGGCGGGCGACAAATGGAAACCCTCGGCGGACGGGCCCTCGGCGGCGCTGGAGGTGGAGGATTTCGACGCGGCGATCAACACGCTGCGCGACGCCAAGGTGACGTTTGTGATGGAGCCGATGGACAGCGGGGTGTGCCGCATGGCGATCATCGCCGATCCGGACGGCAACTCGCTCGCCGTGCACAAACGGAACCCGTCGTGAGCACGGCGAAGAAACCGCGCGGACCAGCCGCCAGACGGCGTCGCGGAACGCGGGGCGCCGGCGCGGCGAACGCGCCGAAAGCGACCCGGTCGCCGCAGCCGTCGCCGGGGCCGGCCGGCGGAGCAGCGGTGGTCACGATCGCGGGCGTGATGTTGGCCGCGTGGAGCTGCCGGGCGCGGGCGGCGTGACGTCGGCGGTTGCGTCTCGACGCAGCGCTCGGGCGACGGCACGCGCACCGGGCGCCGCCTTGGTCCGAGCGTGGTTCGAGGGCGTTCGCTGCGAGATGAGGCGGGAGGCGGAGATTCGCCGTCGACGCTGCAGCGACACCGGTCGACTGCGCGGTTGTCGCGTCGCTTGCGGGTCGGAGGGGCGACATGTGCAGTCGGCGCGGGGAGGGACGGCAGGAGGGGCCGGCGGGCCGATACCGGGTTGCCTTTGGGGACGGTGGGGCGGCGGAGAGCGGGGAAAAACAAAGGGCGCGACCGGTGAAGGTCGCGCCCGGAAGGAATCGAGGCGGAGTGTCGCGGCGAGTTACTGCGTCTTCAGGTAGGCGGCGATGTCGGCGACGTCCTGCGCACTGAGGCCGAGTTGCTCGGCGTTGAGCATGAGCGAGCGGCCGAGCGGCTGGCGGTTGCGGATCTTGGCGGCGGGCACCATCTGCGTGAGGCCGCCCATCGACTGGACGATGAGCGGGTCGCCGGTGCTGAGAATGAGGCCGTGGATCTGGCCGCCGTCCTTGAGATTGACCTGCTGGCCGTCGAAGCCGTGGGCGATTTCGGCGGAGGGGTTGACGATGGCGTTGATGACGACCTCGGCGGTCTGGGCCTTGCCGAAGCCGGCGAGGGCGGGGCCGTAGTCGTTGCCCTGGCCGTTGATGTTGTGGCAGAGCAGGCAGGCTTGCGTGGTGGTGGCGCCCTTCTTGGCGTCGCCCTTGAGCTTCATGACGTCGGCCACGGTGAGTTTGGCGGCGGCGGGCTCGGGGACGATGCTCGGCGA
>JBILLY010000515.1:0-4144 GCA_044375835.1 Opitutaceae bacterium | reverse complement strand
TTGGGAGCCGTTGTGCCATTTGCCGAAGGCGCCGGTGGCGTAGCCGGCGGCCTTGAAGGCGTCGGCGACGGTTTTCTCGGAGAGGTCGAGGCGTTCTTGGCCGGTGGATACGCCGCGGACGCCGCCGCGTGCGTGCCAGCGGCCGGTGAGGAATTCGGCGCGGGTGGGGGCGCAGACGGGCTGGACGTAGAAGCGGTCGAGGGAAACGCCGCCGCGGGCGATGCGGTCGATGTTGGGGGTGGCGACCTGGCGGTTGCCGGAGAAGCCGTAGTCGCCCCAGCCGGCGTCGTCGGCGAGAAAGACGAGGATGTTGGGGCGGGTCGCGGCGGAGGCGGACGCCGGGCAAAGGAGGAGGAAGAAAGCGGAAAGGAGAAACGGCAGGGCAGAGCGCGGGGTGGGCGACATGGGCCGACGTTCGCGCAGCGTGCGGCGGGGCGCTAGCTTTTTTCCGGCGCCGGCGGCGCCGCGGCGGACGCGAGGAGGTCGTGGGCGAGCTTGGCGGCGGCGAGGCGGTTTTCGGTGCCGAGTTTTTCGAGGATGCTGGCGACCTGTTTCTTCACGGTGCCGGTGGTATTGGCGAGGATGACGGCGATCTCGGGGTTGCTTTTGCCTTGGGCGATCCAGAACAGCACCTCCGCCTCGCGCGGCGTGAGGTTGAAGTGCCGTTGCAGCAGGCCGCCGGGCGCGGCGATTTCCTCGAGCAGGAGCGTGGCGCATTCGGCCTCGCCGGTCTCGGCGAAGCGCCGCACGCGCACGCGGCCCTCGGCGGTCGGGAACTCGCGGGCGGGTTCGCCCGGGGCATCGCGGATGCAGGCGAGCAGCGGCTCCGGCAACCGCGCGGCGGCGGCGCCGGGAAAATGGCGGGGGAGCATGCGCGCGGCGCGCACGGTGGAGAAGAGGATCTCGCCGTCGAGCGTGGCGACGAGCACAGCGCGGTCGAGCGAGTGGCGGAGCGAGCGCTCGGCTTCTTCGCGGCGGGCGACTTCGTCCTGCAGCTCCACGCGGAGCCGGCGCAATTCGAGGTGCACGCGGATCCGCGCGAGCACTTCGGCGGGTTGCAGGGGTTTGGTGACGTAGTCGACGCCGCCGGCTTCGAGGCCGGCGACTTTGTCGAGCGTGTCGCCGAGCGCGGTGACGAAGATCACCGGGATCTCGCGCGTGGGGGCGCCGGCTTTGAGGCGGCGGCAGGTTTCGAGGCCGTCGATGCCCGGCATGGAAACGTCGAGCAAGATCAGGTCCGGCCGAGCGCGCTCGGCGAGGCGGAGGGCGCGCTCACCGTCCTCGGCCAGCAGGACGCGGAAACCGGCGGCGGTCGCGGCGTCGGTCAACATCGCGAGATTGGCGGGGACGTCGTCGACGACGAGGAGTGTGCTCATGGGGCCGGGGAGGGTCGGGCGAGCGCGGCGGCGATCCACTCGCGCAACGGGGCGAGCTGCGCGCGGGCGGCAAGGGCCTCGAGCGCGTCGAGGAACGCGGCGGCGGCCGGCGTCGCGGTGCGGGCGGAGGCAAGCGTGGCGCGGAGCGCGGCGAGGTCGCCGAAGTCGGCCTGTTCCTCGAGTTGGCGCAACACGTCGCGCGGCGGGAGCGGCCAGGCGTCGGGCAGGCGGTTGGGCAGCCGCGGGGTGCGCGAGCCGGCGGGAGCGGCGGCGTGGTCCCACTCGAGCGCGAGCAGGCGGCCGAGGGTGGCGAGCAGGGATTCGACGCGGAACGGTTTCGGTTCGAACTCGTCGCAGCCGGCCGCGATGGCTTCGGTGCGATCCACGGGGAACACGCTGGCCGAGACGGCGAGGAGGCGCACGGCGTCGCCGCCGGGGAGGGCGCGGATGCGGCGGGCGGCGGCGAGGCCGTCGAGGCCGCGCAGCCGCAGGTCGAGGAGCACCAGGTCCGGCGGGGCCGGCGCGGCGCAGGCGGCGACGGCCGATTCGCCGTCGCCGGCTTCGGCGAGTTCGAAGCCGAGCGGGGCGAGGAGGGCGCGGAGGACGTCGCGGTTGACCGGTTCGTCGTCGACGATGAGCAGGCGGCGGCGCGGGCCGCGGTAGCCGACGGGGACGGGCGCGGCGGGAGCGGGCGCGGCGGAAGCGGCGACCGGGGCGAGCGGCAGCGTGAACGCGAAGCGGCTGCCGCGACCGGGCGCGCTCTCGACCGAGATCTCGCCGCCCATGAGCCGCACGAGGCGCCGGCTGATGGCGAGCCCGAGGCCGGCGCCCTGGTGGGCGTGCGCGGGCGACGCGGCCTGGTGGAACAGACGGAAGATTTCCGCCTGTTCCGCGGGCGCGATGCCGATGCCGGTGTCGGTCACGGCGAAGCGGACGGGCAGAACGGGGGGCTGAGGGGTGGCCGTCGAGGGGGCGGCGGCGGGCGGGACGACGCCCACGCTCAGTTCGATGTGCCCGCGTTCGGTGAACTTGAGCGCGTTGCCGAGCAGGTTGTAGAGCACCTGGCGGAGGCGGGTCTCGTCCACGAGCACGGACTCCGGCAGCGGCGTCTCGCAGCGGAGCGAGAAGGCGATGCCGCGTTGCGCCGCGCGCGGTTCGAAAATCTCGGTGAGGTGCGCGAGCAGGCGCGAGAGCGCGAGCGGCTGCGGCGCGAGTTCGACCTTGCCGGCCTCGATCTTGGCGAGGTCGAGCACGTCGTTGATCATCGTGAGCAGGTGGTCGCCGCTCGACTGGATCGTCTCGAGCTGGCGGCGGGACTCGGCATCGAGCGCGGGGCGGCGGCGGAGGATCTGGGCGTAGCCGAGGATGGCGTTGAGCGGCGTGCGCAGCTCGTGGCTCATGCTGGCGAGGAAGACGCTCTTGGCGCGGTTGGCGCCCTCGGCGGCGTCGCGGGCTTCGACGAGCTGCTGCTCGCGGGCGCGGAGTTCGGCGGTGCGCGCGGCGACGACGCGCTCGAGTTCCTCGGTGCGGCGGTGCAGGGCGCGGCCGCGCCAGCGGACAAAGGCGAGGATCGCGCCCGACGTGCCGGCGGCGCCCAGCGCGAGCGCCCACCAGGCGAGCCACCACGGCGACCGCACGGTGAAGGCGAATGCGGTCGGCGCGGTCACGGCGCCGTCGGCATCGCGCGCACGGAGGTGGAGGGTGTGCGGGCCGACAGGCAGGCGGTCGAAGGTGCGCACGGGTTGGTCGCTCCAATCGCCCCACGGCTCGTCGTCGAGGCGCGCCTGGTAGCGCAGATGCGGGTCGCCGAAGCGGTCGGTGGCGGCGCGGAGGGTGAGAGAGCGCCCGGTGTAGGGCAGGACCGCGGTCTCGCCGAGCGGCAGCGGGCGGCCGTCGGCTCCGAGCACGCGGCGGAGGCGGATGCGGAACGGTGCCGGCGGCGGCAGGCTGCGGGGAGAGGCGATCCGCACGAGGCCTTCGGTGCCGACGAGCCAGAGGGTCTCGCGGCCGTCGGCGTCGCGCGCGGTCTGGAAGGCCGGGTTCGCGCCGAGATAATCGCCGACGCGGAAGGGCAGGGGGTCGACGGTGCCGTCCGGGCCGAGGCGGAAATAGATCCGCGTGCGCTCCGGCCATTGGCCGCCCGGGGGGGCGCGCAGGCCGATCCAGAGATCGCCGCCCGGATCGGAGTAGAAATTCATCACCTCGGCGCCGGGCAAGCCGACGCGCGCGGCGGGGGCGAATTCCGGCGCGAAGCGGCGGGTCGCCGGGTCGAAGCGGAACGCGTGTTCGCCGTCGAGAAGCAGGGCGCGGCCGCGGTGGCTGGCGAGGCGGAGCGCGCTGCCGAGCTGGGCCGAGGGCAGGCCGTGGCCGCCGGGATAGTGTTCGACGCGCGGGGGGCGGCCGTCGGCGCTGGCGGTGCCGGGCAGGCCGAGCACGCGGTAGACGCCGCGGTTGGCGGTGGCGATCCAGAGCGCGCCGTCGGCATCGGGCACAAAGGTGCGCGCCTCGGCGGCGAGGCCGGGCAGCGGGGCGCCGGCGCGCCAGCCGGCCGGGCCGAGTTCGATCGGGACGACGCCGTCGAGCGCGCCGGCGAGCCCGTGGCGCGGGTCGAGGGCCGAGACCCACAGGCGCGAGACGTGGCGGCCGGCGAGGATCGGCGTCGGGCGCGCCTCGCCGTGCCGCCAGACGAAAAGCCCTTGCGGGGACGCGAGCAGCAGGTGGTCGCCGCCGGGGAAAAGGCTGCGGTATTCGCCGTCGAGTCCGGGCAC
>JBILLY010000514.1:0-4152 GCA_044375835.1 Opitutaceae bacterium | reverse complement strand
GCCGCTGCGGCCGGTGGCGCCGCCGCGGAGCTTCGCGGCGGCGATGGAGTTCGAGGATGAAGTCGAGACGCTGGAGCCGGTGCTGTTCGTGCTGCGGCGCTTCGTCGACCGGCTGGGGCTGGAATTGGCGACGGCGGGGCAGGTGGCGGCGGAGGCGGCGCTGACGCTGCGGCTGGCCGACGAAGGCGCGCACGCGCACCGGTTGCGGCTGCCGGAGCCGACGGCGGAGGCGGAGATTTTGTTCCGCGCGCTGCACACGCACCTGGAGACGGTGCAGACGGCGGCGCCGGTGGCGGGCGTGGCGCTCGAGTTCACGCCGGCGCGGGCGCCGGTGCGGCAGCGCGACCTCTTCGAGACGGGGTTGCGCGACCCGCACGGTTTCGCGGAGACGCTGGCGCGCGTGGGCGCGCTGGTGGGCTCCGCGCGGCTCGGCACGCCGCGGCCGGAGGACACGCACCGGCCGGATGCGTTCGCGCTGCTGCCGCCGGCGGCGGTGATTCCGGCGGCGGAGGCGCCGCCGCGGCACGCGCCGCTCGGGCTGCCGCTGCGCCGGTTCCGGCCGCCGCTGCCGGTGCAGCTGACGCGCGACGACGCAGGCGCGAGTTATCTCTGGTCGGAACGCGTGCAGGGCCAGATCGCGGCGCGCAGCGCGGCGTATCCGCGGAGCGGCGACTGGTGGCAGAAGGACCGCGCGTGGGAGCGGGTGGAGTTCGACATCCAGCTGGCGGACGGCGGACTCTACCGGCTGCTGCGCACGGGCGACGCTTGGTGGCTCGAGGGAGAATACGACTGACCATGGCCGGTTACGCCGAACTCCATGCGCGCAGCGCGTTCAGTTTCCTGCGCGGGGCCTCGTCGCCCGAGGCGTTGGTCGACGCGGCGCTCGCGGCGGAGCTGCCGGCGATGGCGCTGCTCGACCGCGACGGCGTCTACGGGGCGCCGCGGTTTTACGGGCAGGTCTTCCAGCGGGGCGCCTCTTTCCGGCCGCGCGTGGGCGCGGAGCTGACGATGGAGGACGGGTGCGTGGTGCCGCTGCTGGCGGCCGACCGCACGGGCTACCGGAATCTCTGCCAATTGGTGACGGCGGCGCGGCTCACGGAGCGGCCGCCCGGGCTCGGGGATCCGGCGGCGCGCGAGCGCAAGCGGCCCTGTTTCGCGACATGGGAGGAGTTGGCGCGGTTTGCCGGCGGGCTCGTGGCGTTGACGGGGGACGAGGCGGGGCCGGTGCGGCGGGCGTGGCGCGACGGCGGCGCGGTGGCGGCGGGCGCGGCGCTGGACAAGCTGCGCGCGATTTTCGGCGACGGAGACGATCCGGCGGCGGCGCGGCTCTTCGTGGAGGTGCAGCGGCAGCGGCTGCGCGGGGAGGAGCGCGAGGTGACGTTTCTGCGCGACCTCGCGGCGGCGCGGCGGCTGCCGCTGCTCGCGACGGGCGGGGTGAACTACGCCGTGGCCGACCACCGGATCGTGGCGGACGTGTTCACCTGCCTGCGCGAGCACACGACGCTGGACGCGGCGGGGCGGCGCCTGGAGGTGAACGCGCAGCGCCACGTGAAGACGGCGCGGGCGATGCAGGCCTTGTTTGCCGATCTGCCCGAGGCGACGGTTAACACGGAGCGGCTGGAGGCGCGGCTGGAGTTCACGTTGCGGGACCTCGGCTACCGGTTTCCCGAATACCGGCTGCCCGACGGGACGGCGGTGGACCAAAACGAGTTTCTGCGGGCGCGCACCTACGAGGCGGCGCGGGCGAAAATCGGTGAGCTGCCGCCGGCGTGGACGGCGCAACTGGAGCGGGAGCTGGCGCTGATCGCGCGGCTCGGGTTTTCCGGGTATTTTCTCATCGTGTGGGACATCTGCGCGTGGGCGCGGGCGCGCGGGATTTTGGTGCAGGGCCGGGGCAGCGCGGCCAACAGCGCGGTCTGCTACGTGCTCAACATCACGGCGGTCGACCCGATCAAGAACCGGCTGCTCTTCGACCGCTTCCTGAACGACAGCCGCATCGGGCCGGACGGGCGGCCCTCGTGGCCGGACATCGACCTGGATTTCCCGAGCGGCGAGCGGCGCGAGAGCGTGATCCAGGAAGTCTACCGCCGCTACGGTGCGCGCGGCGCGGCGATGACGGCCAACGTGATCGCCTACCGCGGCCGCAACACGGTGCGCGAGGCCGGCAAGGTGCTCGGCTTCGGCGACGACGCGCTCGACCGCTTCACCTCGCTCTACGCCAACGGCGATTTCCCGGAGACGCTCGACCTGCAGGCGCAGCTGCGGCTCTGCGGCATCGGGGCGGCGCACCCGCGGGCGGAGGCGCTGGTGCGGCTGCAGCACCATATCCGCGGGCTGCCGCGCCATCTCGGGCAGCACCCGGGCGGGATGGTGATCTCGCGCGACGAGCTCGACCAGGTGGTGCCGCTGGAGCCGGCGACGATGCCGGGGCGCAACATCTGCCAATGGGACAAGGAGGACTGCGAGAACCTCGGCATCGTGAAGATCGATTTCCTGGGGCTCGGGATGATGGCGGTGCTGCAGGACTCGGTGGAGCTGTGCGCGGCGCGGGGCGACGACACGATCCGGGCGCTGAGCGACATCCCGCCCGACGATCCGGAGACCTACGAACGCATCCGCGCGGCCGATACGGTGGGCGTTTTCCAGATCGAGAGCCGGGCGCAGATGGCGACGCTGACGCGCTTCCGGCCGAAGAACCTCTACGACCTCGCGATGCAGATCGCGATCGTGCGGCCCGGGCCGATCGTGGGCCACCTCGTGCACCCGCTGATCCGGCGCCGCGACGGCGTCGAGGCGGTCGACTACATCGATCCCAGCGTGGAGCACATCGTGAAGCCGATCCTCGAGCGCACGAAGGGCGTGATCCTTTTCCAGGAGCAGATGCTGCAACTGGCGATGCAGCTGGCGCACTTCACCGGGGCGGAGGCGGAGCAGCTGCGGCGCGCGATGGGGTTCGAAAAAGACCACCGGCGGCTGACGCGGGCGATGGAGCGGCTCCTCGAAGCGCTGCACCGGGCGGGCTACAACGAGACCGTCGTGCAGAAAGTGCTGACGGCGACGACGACGTTTTCGGCCTACGGTTTCCCCGAGTCGCACGCGATCGGCTTCGCGATGCTGGCCTACGCGAGCACGTGGCTGAAGTTTCACCGGCCGGCGGAGTTTTGCGCGAGCCTGCTGAACAACCAACCCATGGGCTTCTACGCGCCGGCGACGCTGTTGCAGGACGCGCGGCGGCATGGGTTGCAGGCGGAGCCGGTGTGCGTGCAGCACTCGGACTGGGCCTGCACGGTGCTGGCGCGGGACCGCATCCGCATCGGGCTGCGCTACGTGCGCGGCCTGCGCGAGGCGGCGGCGCGGCGGATGCTGGCGGCGCGGGCGGAAGGCGGGCCGTTTGCGTCGCTCGACGATTTTCTGCGGCGCACGGCCTTCAGCGCGGAGGAGCGGCGGGCGTTGGCGGCGGCGGGGGCGCTGGCGGCGCTGACGCCGCACCGGCGCGCGGCGTTGTGGGAGATCGAGGCGGCATGGTCGCCGGACGAGAGCCTGTTCCGGCGCTTCGCGGAGGCGTATGCGGCGGAGGCGCCGTTGCGCGCGATGGACCGGACGGAGGAGACGAACGCCGATTTCGCGCGGCTGGGCCTGACGACGGGCGAGCACCCGATGACGCACCTGCGCGAACGGCTCGAAGGCGCATGTCCGGCGCGGGAGCTGCGGCACGCGGCGGACGGGCAGACGGTGACGATCGCGGGCGCGGTGATCTGCCGCCAGCGGCCGGGCACGGCGAAGGGCTTTGTGTTCATCAGCCTCGAGGACGAGACGGGCATCGCGAACGCGGTGGTGACGCCGCCGTTGTTCGAGCGGCTGCGGCTGGTGATCACGCAGGAGTCGGCGCTGCGCATCACGGGGCGGCTGCAGAACGTCGCGGGCGTGACGCATGTGAAGGCGGAGACGATCGAGGCGCTGCGCGAGCCGGAGCTGCCGGTGCAGGCGTCGCATGATTTCCACTAACAAGTGATAAGTGACGAGTGACGAGTGATGAGTGGGGAGGGATTGTGACGGGTGACGGGTGACGAGTGATGAGTGATGAGAGACTGAGGCGATGGGGTGGCGGCTTGCGCGGGGAATAAATCGGGTCACGGTGGGCTCTGCTTCTCC
>JBILLY010000513.1:0-4155 GCA_044375835.1 Opitutaceae bacterium | reverse complement strand
GCGGCAAACTCGGCGCCGCGCACGACCTCGAGCGGATCTACGCCATTTATGAGGTCGCGCCCGCGAGCCCGCTGATCCTCGACGGCAACGCCGGCGTCTCCCGCGCCGCGGCGGCGGAGCTGGTGCGCGGATTGAAGGCGCGCGGCATCGTGCCCGCGGTGCTGGAGCAGTGGCTGGCCAAGGACGACCTCGACGGCGCGCGCGCGCTGGCGGCGGAGAGCGGCTGGCTCGTGGCGGCGGACGAGACGGTGACGACGGCGGCGGATGCGCGCAAAGTCGTCGCGGCGCGGTCGGCGCAGGTGATCAACATCAAGCTCATGAAAGCGGGCCTCGCGGAGGCCTTCGAGATCGCGGCGGTGGCGCGCGAGGCGGGCCTCGCGCTGATGATCGGCGGCAACGTCGAGTCGATCCTCGCGATGACGGTGTCGGCGTGTTTCGCGGCGGGGCAGGGCGGCTTCCGTTTTGCGGATCTGGATACGCCGTTGTTTCTGGCGGAGAACCCGTTCGCCGGCGGCTACGCGCTGGACGGCGGGCTGATTTCCGTCGCGCATATCGCGGCGGGCCACGGGACGACGCCGCGCTGAACTCGGGCGGCGGCGCGCGGATCGTCGCGCGGGTTGCGGCTGGGCAACGCGGGCGGGAGCCGCATCGTGGCCGCATGACCGATCCCGCTGATCCCGCCGAACTCGACCGGAACGACCCGCTGGCGCGATTCCGCGCGGAGTTTTATCTGCCGGCGGAGAAAATCTACCTCGACGGCAACTCGCTCGGCCTGCTCTCGCGCCCGGCGGAGGCGGCGTTGCTGCGCACGTTGGCGCAGTGGCGCGAACTCGGGATCGACGGGTGGACGGAGGCCGCGCCGCCGTGGCTCACGCTGGCGGAGAGCGCGGCGGCGCAGCTCGCGCCGGTGGTCGGCGCCGATCCGGCGCGGCTGTGCGTGACGGGCCAGACCACGGGCAACCTGCACCAGCTGTTGGCGACGGTGTTCGACCCGGCGCACCCGACGCGGCGCGTTATCCTCGGCGACGTGCTGAACTTCGCCTCCGACCGTTACGCGCTCGCCTCGCACGTGCGGCTGCGCGGGCTCGACCCGGCGACGCACCTGCGGACGGTGGCGTCGCGTGACGGACGCATTTTGTGGCTGGAGGATGTGCTCGAGGCGCTGGCCGCGCCGGACGTGCAGCTGGCGGTGCTGCCGGCGGTGGTGTTCACGAGCGGGCAACTGCTCGACGTGGCGACGATCACGCGCAAGGCGCGGGAGCGGGGCGTGACGATCGGCTGGGATCTCTCGCACAGCATCGGGGCGGTGCCGCACGCGCTCGACCGCGACGGGCCGGACTTCGCCTCCTGGTGCCACTACAAATGGCTCGGCGCGGGGCCGGGCGCCGTGGGCGGTCTGTATCTGAATGCCCGACACGCGGCGCGGCCGCCGGGGCTCGCGGGCTGGTGGGGCGTGCGCGCCGACCGGCGGTTCGCGATGGAGCCGGAGCACGCGCCGGCCGACGGGGCGGCGGCGTTGCACATCGGCACGCCGCACGTGCTGTCACTCGCGCCGCTCACGGGCGCGCTCGAACTCGTGGCGGAGGCGGGCGGCGTGGCGGCGCTGCGGGCGAAGTCGCTCGCGCTGACGGATTTTCTCTTCGAGCGGGTCGCGCGGGAGCTGGCGCCGCTGGGTTTCGGCGTCGCGACGCCGCGGGCGCACACGGCGCGCGGCGGGCACGTGGCGGTGACGCATCCGGACGCGTGGCGGTTTTGCCAGGCGCTGAAGGCGGCGGGCGTGGTGCCGGATTTCCGCGCGCCGGACATGATCCGGCTGGCGCCCTCGCCGCTGCACACGACGTTTGCCGAATGCGCGGAGGCGGTGGCGCGGTTGAAACGGATCGCGGAGCGGAAGGAGCACCTGCGCTTCGGGGCGGAGCCGGGGCTCGTGCCGTAGTCGGGGTGAAGGCGACCGCGTCGAGTCGCGGCGTTTCCGGGTCGCGGCGGTTCGGCGAGGGAGCGGGTGGAGGCGAGTCGAGCGTGCCCGGTCGATGGCGGCGTGACACGCGACGGCTCGACGGGGACGTCTCGCCCTACCTGGGAGCGGGATAAAGGGTCGACCGGCGGCGGAAAGCGGGTAAACCGGAGGCCGAGGTCAACCGTCATGCGTCTCGCCACGATCTTGCCGCGGGGCTCGCTCGAACCGGTGCCGGTGGCTTCGGCGCCGGGCGGCACGTGGATCGAGTTGGCGGGATTGATCGGACGCGAGGCGAACCAGCTGCGGCCGGCGCTCGCGTGGCTGACGGCGCACCAGCGGCCGCTGCCGGAGCGGGCGGCGGCGTGGCACGGGCCGCGGTATCGGGAAAGTGAATTCGCCTACCTGCCGCCGGTGGTGCGGCCGCCGACGCTGCGGTTTTTCGAGGGCAACGAGGCCGCGGCGCGCGCGCGGATGGCGCGCCACGGCGGCGCACCGGGCCCGGGGTGGGCGGCGCGGCCGGGGTTTTTCTTCGGCAATCCGACGGCGATCGCGGGGCACGGCAGCGAGTTTCCGGCGCCGGCGGACGGCGCGGCGCTGGATTTCGAGGCGCAGGTGGGCGTGGTGATCGGGCAAACGGGCCGCGATCTCGCGCCGGGCGACGTGTGGGCGCATGTGTTCGGGTTCACGCTGCTGCTCGCGCTGCGGCGGCGCGACGCGGAGCCGGCGGAAGGGGAGGCGGGACTGGGGCCGGGCAAGAGCGCGGATTTCGCGACGATTGTCGGGCCGTGGCTGGTGGCGCGCCAGGCGCTGGCGCGGGCCATCGTGGGCGAACGGCTGGCCTTGCCGGTGCGCGCGCGGCTCAACGGGCGCGACGACATCACGGGCGACCTGCGCGAACTCACGCACTCGATCCCGCGGATGCTGGCGGAGGCGTCGCGCGGCGTGACGCTCTATCCGGGCGACCTGATCGGCACGGGGGCGGTGGCGCCGCGCGCGGGGGAGCCGGGGCGCTGGCTGCGCGCCGGGGATGTGGTGGAGTGCGAGGCGGAGCACCTCGGGACGCTGGAAGTGCGGATCGCGGCGGAGAAGAAACGGGCGACGCGAGGCGCGAAGAAAACCGGGGCGTGAGCGGGGCGTGCGTCCGCGGCGGCGCGGTGCAGGCGAGGGGCGCGGGCGGCGGTGGGTGCGGGGGCGCAGAGGGGATTGGCCGCAAGAAGGCGCAGACGGCGCAAAGAAGAAGACCGGTTGGGTGGGGGCCGGCGGACGATTGGCGGGCGGCGAACGTTTGGGCGGCGCGGGTGGACGGGCGCCGCGGGGCGAGGGAGGGCGGTGGTCGGGCGGAGGGGCGGCGGAGGGCGCGGCGAATTTGCCGTTGGACTTCGGGGGCGGGGTGCGCACGGTGGCGGCCCTGTTCTTTGATTGGTCGCACGTCCCTTTGGGAATTCACCGATCGAAAACCGCCGAATCACTTTCGGGGGTGTTCTGGATTCTACCCTTGGTTGGAGTGCGCCGCTGCCTGTCGAGAGTCGTGGGTCTCTCGTAAAATCCCCTGCGAAACAAATAAACGGCAAAACTGAAGAAATGCCCCTGGCTGCTTAACGTCAGCCACGTTGGTCCAGCGACACCTGCTAGCTGGAACCGACGACGACAGCAGGCATGGCGCGCGGAGCGGTCCGCGGACCGCGCGCTGTATCTTCCATCCGGGGACTGGCTGGGGCCTCAGCGCGTGTGACGGCGTGGCCCCGGCGAGATTAAAGCCACACTATACATGGTAGACGCGGTGCGCGAAGGTCAGGGGCACGCGGGTTCAACTCCCGCCACCTCCACCATTCCGAAATTCCGCCGGGTTCTCTCCGCCGCCAACCGGCGCGGAGGAGCCCGGCGGAATTTTTTTGGGCGGGCGTCGAGCGGTGCGGCGAGCAGGCGCGACAGAAGCGGGCGAGGATCGGATGCGGCGGCGGCGCAGGGAGCGGTGGGCGCGTTTACCCGAAACCCTCAAGCCCCCGTCCTCTCCGTGCTCCGTCTCCGCTGACCCCATCCTCTCCGCACGCCTTTTACTCGTGTGGTAGCGGCAAAGCGGGCGGCTTGATGCGAAGCCGGCGGAGCACGGCGTGCCGCGCCGCTGCGTGGCGATACCGCGGGCGACGCACGCTTTCGACCAGGACCTCCACGGTCCGGGCGGGCAGCTCACGACGATT
>JBILLY010000512.1:0-4157 GCA_044375835.1 Opitutaceae bacterium | reverse complement strand
CTTTTATACCGGCGCCGCGCCTCGCCTCGACACCGTGCGCGTCGCCCCCGGCGCCGCCGCCGTCCACGACGTCGCCCGGGCCTCCTCCGCCGGGCCGGCAACCCGACACCCCAGCACCCCGCAACCCTCCGCGCCCCTTCCATGCCCGCCGCCCCCCGCTCCGTCGTCCGCTCGCTCCGCGCCCTCGCTCTCCCGCCGCTCGCCGCCCTCGCCGCGTTCACCGCGCTCGGCCCGCGCCCGCTCCCCGCGCAAGCCCCCGCGCCCGCCGCCGTCGCCGCCTCCGGCACGATCTCCGGCCGCGTCATCAATCCCGCCACCGGCGCCTACCTCGAGGGCGCCCGCATCACCGCCGAGGGCACCGCGCTCGAAACCTTCACCGACGCCGACGGCGCCTATCGCCTTGACGGCGTGCCGGCCGGCGACGTCCGTATCCGCGTCTTTTATACCGGCGCCGCGCCTCGCCTCGACACCGTGCGCGTCGCCCCCGGCGCCGCCGCCGTCCACGACGTCGCCCTGTCCTCCTCCGCCGTGCCCGGCACCGCCGCCGGCGCAACCGTGAAGCTCGACGCCTTCACCGTCGCCACCTCGCGCGAGATGGACGGCGCCGCCATCGCCATCAACGAGCAGCGCTTCGCCGCCAACATCCGCAACGTCGTCTCCACCGACGAATTCGGCGCCGTCTCCGAGGGCAACGTCACCGAATTCCTGAAATACCTCCCCGGCGTCACCGTCGATCTCAGCGGCGGCGACGGCCGCACCATCTCCCTCGACGGCGCCCCCGCCGCCAACACCCCCATCACCATCGGCGGCGTCGGCCTCTCCAGCCCCACCGGCACCGGCCGCGCCGTCGAGGTCGGTTTCTTCAACCTCAACAACATCTCCCGCATCGAGGTCTCCCACTCGCCCACGCCCGATTCCCCCGGCAAAGCTCTCGCCGGCAGCGTCAACCTCGTCCCCCGCTCGTCCTTCGAGCGCCGCCGCCCCGAGTTCAACGGCAGCCTCTACCTGATGATGCGCGACGACTACCGCTCCCTCGGCCGCGGCGCCACGCTCTACCGCGATCCCCGCGCCAAGGTCTGGCCCGGCGCCGACCTCTCGTGGGTCGTCCCCGTCACGAAGAACTTCGGCTTCTCCGTCGCCGCCGGCGGCTCCACCCAGTATTCCAGCCAGGACCGCACCATCCCCACCTGGCGCGGCGTCAGCACCGCCACCAACGGCACCGCCACCGCCGTCGGCGCGTTTCCCAACACCGTTCCCGGCCGCCCCTACCTCTCCGCCTACCAGGTCAACGACGCGCCCAAAGAATCCTCCCGCGACTCCCTCGGCGTCACCCTCGACTTCCGCCTCTCGCCCCGCGACCGCGTCGCCTTCTCCTACCAATATTCGTCCTTCGACGGCGAGATCACCTCCCGCCAGCTGACGTTCGCGCCCAACCAGATCGTCGCCGCTTCGATCTCGCCCACCTCCGTCCAAGGCGTCCCCGGCGCCGGCCAGCTCACCCTCGTCAACGGCAACAACCGTATCCGCGAAAACCGCACCTACCTGCCCACCTTCACCTGGCGCCACGACGGCCCGGTCTGGAAATTCGATTTCGCCACCGGCCGCGCCTACGGCAAAAACGCCATCCGCGACATGGACAAGGACCGCTTCCTCGCCGTGAACGCCCGCCGCACCGGCGTCACCATCGGCTTCGCCGACACCGGCTTCTTCCGCCCCGGCCTCATCACCGTCACCGACAACGCCACCGGCCGCCCCGTCGATCCCTACCGCCTCGAGAACTACGCGCTCAACACCATGACGAGCACGCCGCAGCGCGCCTCCGACGTGAACTTCACCGCCACCGCCAACGCGCGCCGCGACTTCGGCGGGAAGGTGCCGTTCACCCTGCGCAGCGGCCTCGACTTCCGCCAGTCCAGCCGCGACACGCGCCAGTGGACCGCCACCTACACCTACGTCGGCGCCGACGGCCGCCAGAACACCACCGTCGGCACGGCCGCGCGCTTCCTCGACCCGCTCTTCTCCACCCGCTTCGCGCCCCACGGCTTCCCGCAGACCCAACACATCGACAACAAGGAAGTCTTCGCCTACTGGCGCAAAAACCCCGGCGAGTTCACCCTCGACGAAAACAACCTCTACCGCAGCAACGTCACCAACTCCAAATCCGCCACCGAAGCCGTCTCCGCCGCCTACCTCCGCGGCGATGTCGCGCTCTTCAACCGCCGCCTGCTGCTCGTCGGCGGCGTGCGCGCCGAGCAGACCAACATCGAGGCCCAGGGCCCCCTCACCGACCTCGCCCGCAACGTCCAGCGCGACGCCCAGGGCCGCCCCCTCCGCAACCCCGCCACCGGCGCCGTCCTCCCCATCGCGACCAACGCCCTCGAGACCTCGCGGCTCACCTTCCTCGAGCGCTCCGCCTTCGCCGAAAAGGAATACCTCCGCCTCTTCCCCTCGCTCAACGCCACCTGGAACATCCGCGAAAACCTCCTCGCCCGCGCCGGCGCCTCCACCTCCATCGGACCGCCCGATTTCAACCAATACGCCGGCGGCCTCTCCCTCCCCAACACCGACAACCCGCCGAGCAACACCAACCGGATTTCCGTCAACAACGTCGGCATCAAGCCCTGGACCGCCAACACCCTGAAGGTCCGCCTCGAGTATTACTTCGCCGGCGTCGGCCAAGTCTCCGTCGGCGCCTTCCGCCGCCACTACACCAATTTCTTCGTCTCCACCGTCGTCCCCGCCTCGCCCGAATTCCTCGCGCTCTACAGCCTCGATCCCGACGAGTTCGGCGCCTACGAGGTCTCCACCCAGCGCAACAACCCGAACGTGATCCGCAGCGAGGGCCTCGACTTCAGCTACCGCCAGGCGCTCACGTTTCTCCCGCAGTGGGCCCGCGGCATCCAGGTCTTCGCCAACGGCAGCCTCGCCAAAAACAACGTCCCGAAAGGCACGCTCGGCGCTTCCGGCTTCAACGAGATCCCGCGCTACGCCGCCTGGGGCGCCAGCTTCACCCGCCCGCGCTACAACCTCCGCGTCAACTGGACTTGGCGCGCCGACCAGGTGCTCGGTGCCGTCACCGGCACCAGCATCGAACCCGGCACCTACAACTACACGCCCGGCTTCACCAAAATCGACATCCTCGGCGAATACACCGTGTGGAAGCGCGTCGCCGTCTTCGTGAACCTCCGCAACGTCACCGACGTCGCCGACCGCGGCATCACCCGCGGCCCGAGCACCCCCGCCCACGCCGAGCTCCGCTACCAGGAACGCTACGGCTCGCTCTGGACGCTCGGCGTCAAGGGCACGTTCTGACCCGGCGAGGTGCCGCCGGGCGTCGTCTCGCACGCGCGGCGAACGTCCTGCGGTAGGCGGTGCGCTCCGGTGGGCCATGCGCTCCGTTGGGCCATGCGCTCCGGTGCGCCGTGCGCTGCGTTGGGCGAGGCGCTCCGGCGGGCCGTGAGCTTCGGTGGGCGAGGCGCTCCGGCGGGCCGTGCGCTTCGGTGGGCCAGGCGCTTCGGTGGGCCGTGCGCTCCACGCGCGGCGCTCAACGCGTCCCTCGTCGTGGGCCGCGCTGCCCGCGTCCGCCCCACCCCCGCATCGCCGCCCCGGTCTCTCAGCTCTCGGCTCTCAACTCTCGGCTCTCGGCTCTCAACTTTCGGCTCTCAAATCTCAAATCCAAGCTCTCAAATCTCAGCTCTCAACCGCCCATCACGGCTTCGCGCCCACCGCGATCAGCCGCTCCGTCGTCCGGAAATAGATCGTCCCGTCCGCCACCGCCGGCGTCGCCAGCGCCGGCGCGCCGAGCGCGTTCTTCGCCGCCACCGCGAACTCTCCCCGCACCGGCACCACGAACACGTCGCCCGTCTCGCTCGTGAAATACAGGTGGCCGCCCGCCGCCACGCCCGACGCCGTCACCGCCTGCCCCGCCCGCTGCAGCCGCTCGCTGTAGTGGAGTTTCCCCGACACGCGGTCGACGCAGGTGAGAATGCCCTGCCAGTCGCAGCTCCACAGCCGGTCGCCCACGACGATCGGGGTCTGCATGTAGCTGCCGAGCTTCGGGTGCACCCACGGCACCGCCGCGTTGGTCGCGTCCACCGCGGGCGGCGACACATCGCCCCGCGCGACCGCGAGCCGCACCGCGCGCAGCGGCCGCCACG
>JBILLY010000038.1:0-13668 GCA_044375835.1 Opitutaceae bacterium | reverse complement strand
GGAGCAGTTCGCTGAGCGCGTAGGGCTTCCGCAGGTGCGACTGGTGCGCGGCGGGCAGCCAGTCGACGGACTGCCGCGTCTCCTCGCATTGCGCGATGCAGAGCAGGCGGAGCGCCGGCGCCGCGGCGTGCAGGCGCCGCGCGAAGCGTTCGCCCTCGGGCGACATCATCGCGACGAGGAGGTGCAGCGGCTTGGGGGTGTCGGCGTCGCGCCCGAGATCGGCGCAGGATTTCAGCGCGGTCACGCGGTAGCCGTCGGCCGTGAGCATGCCGGCGACCATTTTGCGCACGACCTCGTCGTCCTCGACCAGCAGCACGCTTTCGCTGCCGCGCAGCGAAGGCAGGGGGGCCACCGGCGGCGGCGGCGCGGGCACGGCTTCGTCCACGACCGGCAGCATGACTTCGAAGGTCGAGCCCACCAGCAGGGCGCTGCGCACGTTGACGAAGCCGCCGCTCTGCTGGACGACACCGTAGACCAGCGCGAGGCCGAGGCCGGTGCCCTTGCCTTCGGGTTTGGTGGTGAAGAAAGGCTCGAAGAGGTGCTTCTGCGTGTCGGCGTCCATGCCGGTGCCGTTGTCCGCCACCGTGAGCATCACGTAGCGGCCGGGCGGCTGGTCGGTCGCGCGGCGGCCGGCCGCCTTGATCTCGCAGGCGGAGGTGCTGAGCCGGATGCGGCCCTTGGCGCGGAGGGCGTCGCGCGCGTTGAGCACGAGGTTGAGGATGACCTGCTGGAATTGCGCGGGATCGGTGCGCGTGTTGGGCAGGTCCTCCTCGAGGTCGAGGTCGAGCCGGCCCGCGTCGTCGACGAGCCGGCGGAGGATCTCGGCATTGTCGCGGACGAGAGTGTTGAGGTTGACGATCGCGGCGTTGAGGGGGCGACGCCGGCTGAAGGCGAGGAGCTGCTGGGTGAGCGCGGCGGCCTTGCGGCCGGCGGCGTGGATCTCGCCGACGTCGCGTAGCGCGGGCGGATTGCTCGCCACGTGGACGGCGAGCATCTCGCAGTAGCCGTTGATGACGGAGAGGAGGTTGTTGAAGTCGTGGGCCACGCCGCCGGCGAGCCGGCCCACGGCGTCGAGCCGCTGCGCGTGCACGAGCGCCTCCTGCAGGCGGCGTTTCTCGGTCTGGTCGCGGTAGGTGGCGACGACATGGGTGAGCCGGCCGCGGCGGTCGAAGAGCGGGTCGTAACTCCAGGCGGCGGTGAGGGTGGTGCCGTCGCCGCGGGCGAGGAAACCCTCGCCGACGAGCGATTGGCCGGGCTGGGCGTGGACGAGCCAGCGGCGGAGCCGCTCGACCTCGCTGCGGTCGAGGTGCAGGCGGCCGTGCGCATGGCCCACGACTTCGCCCGCGGGGCGGCCGACCATCGCGCAGAAACTGTCGTTGGCGAAGAGGAGCGTCACGCCGTGCTCGGTGCAGTCGCGGCCGGCGATGAAGACGCCCTCGCTTTGCGCGCGCAGCGCGGCGGCGAGCAGTTCGGCCGGCACGCGCGGCGGCCGGGCGGCGGGGCGGCGCGCGGGTCGGGCCGGTTTCGCGGCGGCGCGGGAGCGTGGCCGGGCCGCGCTCACGGCGCGAGGCGCTCGACCGACCAGGTGCCGTCCTTGCCGCGCCGGTAGCGCAGCCGGTCATGCAGGCGGCTGCGCCGGCCCTGCCAGAATTCCACCGTCTCCGGCGCGAGCCGCCAGCCGCCCCAATGCGGGGGCAGCGGCACCTCCTGGCCGGCGTATTTCTTTTCCAGCGCCTTGAACGTGTCCTCCAGCACCTCGCGGCCGGGGATGATCGTGCTCTGCGGCGAGCCCCACGCGCCCAGCTGGCTGGCGCGCGGCCGCGAGTGGAAATACGATTCGCTCTCCTCGCGCGGCACGCGCGTCACCGTGCCCTCGACGATCACCTGGCGCTCCAGCGCGAGCCAGGGAAACACCAGCGTGGCGCGGGGATTGGCATCGAGCTCGAGGCTTTTGCGGCTCTGGTAGTTGGTGAAAAACACGAAACCGCGGCCGTCCACGCCCTTGAGCAGCAGCGTGCGCGCGGACGGGCGGCCGTCCTTGGTCGCGGTGGCGACCGTCATGGCGTTGGGCTCGCCGATCTTCGCCGCCTCGGCCTCCTGGAACCACTTTTCGAATTGGCGGAAGGGGTCTTTCGCGAGGTCCTTCTCGGCGAGACCGGAGAGCGAATAGTCTTTTCTGAGATCGGCGATGGCCACGCGCCGACCGTGCCGCGCGCGCGCGGGCCTGTCAAAAATCATCTCGTCAGCGCGCGGATCATCTCCGCGTGCGCGGGCCAGGCGCGCAGCAATTCCACCCTGCCGGGCAGCGCCCAGCCCGCTTCCTCCCAGGGCGGCGAGACGACGCAGCTCAGCAGCGCCCAACCCTGCGCGGCGCCGCCGGCCGCCGCGTCCGGGGCGAGGCGCGCGCCTTGCAACGTCCCCGCCGGCACGCGGACCTGCGGGGTCTCGCCGTCCGCCGCGCCGCCGCCGAGCCGCACGCGGTGCAGCGCGCCCGCCGCATCGAGCTGCACGTGCTCGACCGGATCGCCGGCGTGAAACAGCCACCACTCGTCCTGCGCGATCACGTGCAGCGCCGAGAAATCCTCCGGCGTGATCAGGAAGAGGATCGACGACGCGGCGGCCCCGCGGGTCGTGACGCGGAACCAGCCGCCTTCGCCGGGCAGCGGCGCGAGGCCGTGCCGCTCGATGACGGCGCGCGCGGCGGCGTTCATCGTTCGCGCGCCCGGCGCTGCTCGTCGATCAGATGCTGTTGCCGGCCCTTGGTGGGAAAGAAATGGGTCAGCTGCTCCACCACCGGCGAGAGGAATTTCGGCTCCGTCCGCTCGTAGACCCAGTAGAACAGGATCGTGAACGAGGCCAGCACCGCCGCGATGTAGGGCACGAACTCGTTGATCGATCGCAGCACCCGCCAGAGTTTCACGACCACGACCACCGCGACCACGCAGATGGCGATGTTGATCCAGGTCTGCTTCGGCACGGCGCGCAGCTGATCCCACAGCGTGGGCGGGGCGGCGGCGAGCAAAGCGGCGGGGATACTGTTCACGGGCTGCGGTTATTGCGGCGCCGCGCGGCGCCGCAAGCCGTTCGTCGCAGGCCGCGTGCCGACCCGACGCGCCGCTTGATAATTCCGCGCGCGTCGTGAAGCCTGCCGCGTTTCCCTCCCGCGCATGACCGCCACCGCCGCCGAACTCGACCACGAAGCCGACCGCCTGCTGCGCGCGCTGCTCCACGTCGACTGCGATCCGCGCGGCCGGAAATGGAACTACGAGACCTGCCGCGAACTCGCCCCGCTCACCCTCGAGATCAACCGGCTGAAAAAGGAAAAAGATGCCGTCATCCTCACCCACAGCTACGTCGAGCCCGAGATCATCTACGGCGTGGGCGACTTCAAGGGCGACTCCTACTTCCTCAGTCTCAAGGCCCGGGAGTCGCGCGCGAAAGTCATTTTGTTCGCCGGCGTCGTCTTCATGGCCGAGACGGCGAAAATTCTCTCGCCCGACGCGCAGGTGATCGTGCCCGACCGCGGCTCCGGGTGCTCCCTCGCCGACTCGATCGACGGCGCCGGCGTGCGCCGGCTCAAGGCCCTCTATCCCGACGCCACCGTCGTCTGCTACATCAACAGCACCGCCGACGTGAAAGCCGAGTCCGACGTCTGCGTGACCTCCGGCAACGTGCACCACATCGTCGCCCACCTGCCCGCGCGGCGCATCCTCTTCGTGCCCGACCGGCTCATGGGCCAGAACGTGCGCGACGAGCTCCGCCGCCGCGGCGTCGACAAGGAGATCGTCACCTCCGACGGCACCTGCATGGTGCACGACCAGTTCGGCCCGGCCGATGTCGCCGCGGCCCGCGCGCAGTTTCCCGGTCTCAAGGTCGTCGCGCATCCCGAATGCGACCCGGAGGTCGCCGCGCTCGCCGACTACGTGGGCAGCACCGGCGGCATGATGAAATACGTCAAGACCACCGGCGCGCCGTATTACCTCATGCTCACCGAGTGCGGCCTCGTCGGCCGGCTCCAGGTCGAGGCGCCGGAAAAGCACTTCATCGGCGGCTGCCGCCTGTGCCCCTACATGAAACTCAACTCGCTCGAGAAAATCCGCGACGCCCTGCGCGCGCCGCGGCCCGAGCAGATCGTCACGCTCGACGAAGGCCTGCGCGTGCGCGCCGCGCGCTGCATCGAGCGCATGTTCGAACTCGCCCCGACCGACTGAACCTCCCGCCGCCCGCCATGCTCACGCCCCGCACCGACCACCTGATCGACCTCGCGTTGGACGAAGACGCCGGGCTCGGCGACGTCACGAGCCGCGCCATTTTCCCGCCGCGCCACGCGTCGCGCGCCGTGATCGACGCCAAGCAGGACCTCGTGCTCTGCGGGGTGGAGATCGCCGCGCGGGTCTTCGCGCGCGTCGATCCGGCCCTGAAGGTGAAACTGCTCGCCCGCGACGGCGACCGCGTGCGCCGCGGCACGCGCGTGCTGGCCGTCGCCGGTCCCACGGCCGCGCTGCTCACCGCCGAGCGCACCGCGCTCAACTTTCTCCAGCGCCTCTCCGGCATCGCCACCCACACGCGCCGCCATGCGGCGGCGGTCGACGGCACCGGTGTCCGGATCGTCGATACGCGGAAAACCACCCCCGGCTGGCGCGCGCTCGAGAAATACGCCGTGCGCTGCGGCGGCGGGACCAATCACCGCTCCTCGCTGGGCGAGCACGTGCTCATCAAAGACAACCATATCGCCGCCGCCGGCTCGCTCGCGGCCGCCGTGCGCCGTGCCCGCGCCGGCGCGCCGCACCTCGCGAAGATCGAGGTCGAGACGACGACCCTCGCCGAGGTGAAGGAGGCGCTGCGCGCCGAAGCCGACGTGATTTTGCTCGATAACATGACGCCCGCGCAGGTGCGCGCCGCGGTCGCGACGATCGCCGGCGCCGCGACGGTGGAGGTATCGGGCGGCGTGCGGTTCGAGACGCTGCGCGACTACGCGCTGCCCGGCGTCGACGTGATCAGCATCGGCGCGCTCACGCATTCGGCGACCGCGGTGGACCTGAGCCTGACGCTGCTGAAAAAGTAAGCGCATGCGCACCTACCGCACCGACTGTCTCGTGATCGGCGCCGGCCTCGCCGGGTCCGCCTACGCGTTGCGGGCGGCGGCGCTCGGCCTCGACGTCGAGCTGCTCTCGCTCGCCGAACCGCTCGCGGCCAACAGCGACTGGGCGCAGGGCGGCATCATCTACGACACGGCGCCCGATCCCGCCGCGCTGGCGCGCGACATCGTGGCGGCGAGCGACGGGACGGCCAACCCGGCCGCGGTCGAGCACCTCGTGCGCGAAGGGCCGCAGGCGGTCGAGGAACTGCTGCTCGACGAACTGGCGGTGGGCTTCGACCGCGACGGCGCCGGCGCCCTGGACCTGACCCGCGAGGGCGGGCACAGCGCGCGGCGCATCATCCACGCCAAGGACGCCACCGGCCACGCCATCCTCGCCGCGGTGGCCGCACGCGTGGACGCGACGCCCCGCATCGTCCGCCGCGCCGGCTGGGTCGCGATCGACCTGCTCACGCTCTCGCACAACTCCGACGACCTCGGCGACCGCTACCAGCCGCTCACCTGCTTCGGTGCCTACGTCCTGGATACGGCGACGGGCGAGACGGCGGCGATCGTGGCGAAGAAGACCGTGCTCGCGACCGGCGGGCTCGGGCAGATCTTCCTGCACTCGACCAACCGGCCCGGCAGCGTGGGGCACGGCGTGGCGATGGCGTATCGCGTGGGCGCGCGCCTGATCGACCTCGAATACGTGCAGTTTCACCCGACCGTCTTCGCGAAGAAGAACGCCCCGCGCTTCCTCGTCACCGAAGCGCTGCGCGGCGAGGGCGGCGTGTTGCTCAACGCCCGCGGCGAGCGGTTCATGGACGCGATCGACCCGCGCGGCTCGCTGGCGTCGCGCGATGTGGTGGCGCGCGCGATCAAGCAGGAGCTGGCGGCGAGCGGGGAGCCGAACGTGTTTCTCGACCTCTCGGCGATGCGGCCGGAGTTCATCCGCGAGCGTTTCCCCACCGTCTACGAGCGTTGCCGCGCGCACGGTGTGGATATCTCGCGCGAGCCGATCCCGGTCGTGCCGGCGGCGCACTTCGCCTGCGGCGGCGTGCACGCGGACCTCGCGGGGCGCACGAGCGTGCGGCACCTCAACGCCATCGGCGAAACGGGCTGCACCGGCCTGCACGGCGCCAACCGCCTCGCGAGCACCTCGCTGCTCGAGTGTCTGGTGAGCGCGAAATTCGCCGCGCTGGCGGACGGCACCGACATCGCGCGCGGCGAGTTCCGGTTGCCGGAGCCGCGGGCGTGGGAGAGTCCGGTGCGCGAGGCCGACCCGGTGCTCATCCGGCAGGATATGCTGCAGATCCAGCACACGATGTGGAACTACGCCGGCGTGGTGCGCTCGCCGAAGCGCCTCACCCGGGCGCGGCGGATCCTGCTGGAGCTGCGCGAGGAGATTTTGAGTTTCTACCGCGGCTGCCGGTTGACGCGGGAGCTGATCGAGCTGCGCAACGCCGTGCAGACCGCGTTGCTGGTGGTGCACGCCGCCTCGCTCAACCCGCACAGCAAGGGCTGCCACTACGTCGTCGAGGAACAGTGAGGCGCGGCGCGTCCCTTCACGGCACGATCTCGAGCAGGTCGATCGCGCCGCCGTCCGGCTTGGCGTGCGTCCAGAGCACCCGGGCGCCGACCTCCGCGGCCGCGAGGAAGGCGGACTCCGGCCGCGGTTCGCCGTCCGCGAGCACAAGAAAACGCACGGCCGGCCCGAGCAACGCGCGGGCCCGGGCGGCGACGGCGCGGGCGCCCGCGAGACCCGTGGGCGTGTCGAGACTGAGCGGCACGACGTGCAACGCGGGATCGCGCCGGGCGGCGAGCACCGCGGCGTAGGATGCGGGACGCGAGTAGCGGCGCACGAAAACCACCGCGGGGCCGCGCGCCGCCTCGGCCCGCACGCGGACGAGCGCCGCGGCCACGCCGTCGCCGCTCCACGGTCCGGAGACATACTGCACGCGTTCGGCGCGCGGCACGGGGGCGCGCGCCGGATCGCGGACGAGCGCGAGATCCGTCCACAGCCACCCGACGGCGGCGATCAAGGCCGGCGCGAGCGCGAACCGGGAGCGCCACCGGTCGAGACCGAGCGCGAGCGCGCCGACGAGCAGGACATGCTCGCCGTGCAGGTAGCGGGCATACGGCACGGGATAAAGCGCCTGCGCGACGCCGAACGCGAGGAGCGCCGCGAGCGCGAAACCGGCGGCCGTCCGGCGGCCGGAGCCCGGGTGGGCGAGCCCCGCGAGGGCGGCGGCCCCGAGCACCGCGAGCGGCCAGCCGCCGTATCCGGCGGTCCATGACCACAGCGCGAGAGGCGGCGGCGCGGCGGCCGCGACCGGCAGGCGTTGGCCGAGCCCGGGCAGGGCGGCGAAGAGCAGCGCGGCCGGCGCGAGGTAAGCGGCGAGTGCGGCGAGGTGCAGGCGGCCGGGCCGCGGCGCCAGGGCCAGGAGGACGACGCCGAGGGCGGGCGCGAGGGCCAGCGCGGAGACCTTCACGGCGACGGCGGTGCCGGCGAGCCCGGCGCCCAACACCGCGCCGCGGAGGCGTGCCGACGGGGTGCGGTCGGTGCGCAGGGCCCGGGCAAGCAGCGCGAGGCCGGCGGCGGTCAGAAAGCCGACCGCGGGATCGAGCAACGCGAGGCGCTCGTGGAAAACCGCGAACGGGCAGAGCGCCCAGAGCGCGAGACCGAGCAGGCCGGCCCGCGCGCCGGCGACCGCATGCAGGGCGACGGCCAGCGCCGCGGCGGTGCCGAGGCCGAGCAGCGCGACCAGTCCGCGGGCGACGACGAGGGGATCGAGGGGGAGCCCGTGGGCCGGCGCGAAGAGCCAGGCCATCGCGGGTTTGCCCTCGGCGACCGGGTCGATGACACGGCGGACGTCGGCGTCGACCGGCGCGAGGAGGTGGCCGCCCTCGTCGACGAAGAGGCCGACTTCGCCGAGTGCGGTGAAGCGCAGGGCGCCGCCGAGCAGCAGGAATCCGCCGGCGAGCGCCAGCAGGCGGATGCGCGGGGCGGGTGCGGTGGACACGGCGGGAGTCGAGCGGGCAGCGCGGTGCCGGGCAAACGTTGTTCCGTGTCGCGGCCCGCAAGGGCCCTTGCTTCGGCGGAGGCGAACGCGTTTGGTGGCGGCTTCCTTTTCCGGCACGTGATGGCGCCAGAGATCATGCTTCCGGCGGTGATGGTCGTCGACACGGCGTTGGTCGCGTGGGCGGCGGGGTGGATCGCGGTCGCGGGCGGGCATGCGCGGCACGGACCGCTCGAGGCGCTGGTCGCATGGGGGTGGGGCGTGCTGGCGGCGGTGACCGGCGTGGGCGTGGCGCTGGGTTGGCTGGGCTGCATCGGTCCGCTCGGATTTTTGGCGGGGCATGCGGTGCTCGTGGTCCTCCTGGCGGCGGCGCGGCGGGGCCGCTGGCGGGACGACGCGCGCGCGGCGGCGGCGGCGGCCCGCGCGCTGCGGACGGAACTCGGCGCGGGCGGGACGACGGCGTGGATTTGCCGCGGGCTGGCGGCGGTGCTCGGCTCGCTCGCGGTGGTGGCGCTCCTGGCCGCGCCGGCGACCTACGATGCCTTGGCTTACCGGCTGCCGCGGATCGGCGCGTGGCTGCAGGCCGGGCGCATCGGTTTTCTGGAGACGGCGGATGCGCGGATGAACTACATGGCGGCGCTGCCGGACGTCGCGATGGCGTGGTGGCTCGGGTGGAGCGGCGCGGGCTTCGGCGGCGCGGCGGTGGTCGCGGCCGCGGGCGGGGCGCTCGCCGCAGTCGCGACGATCGGCCTCGCGCGGCAAAGCGGCCTCGGCCGGCCGGCGGCGGCGTTGGCCGGCCTGTTGCCGCTGGGCTCCGCCAACGTGCTGGTGCAGTTCACGGCGCTGCACACGGATCTCGTGGCGGCCGGCGCGGTGGCGGCGGCGGTGTTCCTGGCGTGGCGGGCGGCGGAGCGCGGCGAGGTTTCCTGGCCCGGCGGGCTCGGGCTGGGAGTCGCGGTCGCGGCGAAGGCGACGGTTTTCCACCTGTTGCCGGCGCTGGCGCTGTGGGCCGGGCTGGTCGCGTGGCGGGTGCGGCCGGGTCGGGCCGCGGCGGTGCGCTGGGCGGCGGCGGCGGCGGCGGGCCTGCTCTGGTTCGCCGGCCCCGGGCTGGTGCGCAACGTCGCCGCCTACGGGCATCCGCTCGGACCCGCGGAGGACGTGCGGCGGCACCAGCGTTGGCCCGACACGCCGGCCGAGCTCGGCGCGAAACTCGGACTGAACCTGATCGCGACCACGGCGCAGCTGTTCGAGCCGCACGCGCAGCCGCCGGGCGCGCGGGAGCCGGCGCGCGCCGTGGGCGCGGCCCTCGCCGCGATGCTGCCGGCGCGGGACGACGATGCGTTCGAGGCACGCGGGCGGCGCGGGGCGCTGGAGGAGGTGCTGGCGCGGCCGGAGCCGGATGCGGACGTCGTGTCGTGCGGCGTGCTCGCGGTGCTGCTGGCGGCGGCGGGCGCGACGGCTGCGATCGGCGGCGCGCGGCCGGGCTGCGGCGCGATGCGCGCGTGGGCGGCGGGATTGGCGCTCTATGCGCTGGCGCAGCACGCCACGCTGCAGTGGCACGCCTACGGGTTTCGGTTCCACGTGCTGGCGGCGCCGTGGTTGGCGGTGCTGGGCGCATGGGCGATCGAGGGGGCGGGCCGCCGGGGGCGCCTCGCGCTGTGGGCGTCGGTCGTGGCGATCGGGGCGGCGACGGGCGCGCACGTGATGCTGCGGACGCACCAGAGCGGGTGGCGGGCGGTGGCGGCCCCGGAGCGCTCGCGGGGATTTTTTGTGTTCGCGAACTGGCGGGACTGGACGCGGGCGTTGGGCGGAGAACGCGCGGCGCTGCGGGTGGCGTTGCCGGCCAATCTGCCGGTGGCGGCGTTCTTCCGTGTCCCCGGCGTGCGGGCCGAGTGGGCCCGGGAACCGGCGGCGGCCGCGGCTGCGGCCGAGAGCGCCGTGCCCGCCGACGGCGGCTGGCTGGTGGTGCCGGCGGGGTTGTTCGCGGGGCGAGAAGGACGCGTGGCGGCGCGCACGTGGTTGTTCCGCGGCGACGAAGGCAGCGCGTTCAGCCTGGCGGCCTACCGGCGGCTGCGGCCCGGGGAAGAACCGGCCGCGGCGGTCTACCGGCATCGGGTCGACGGTCCGGAGACCGAGCGGCGGCACGCGCTGCTGGTGCGCGCCTGGCCGGCCCGCGGGGCGACGCTGGCGATCCGGAATCCGGATACGGCGCCGTGGACGTGGACGGTCGCGGCGCCCGGCGGCGTGCGCTCCGGGCGGGTGGCGGCGGGCGCCACGGTCGAGTCGGCGCTGGCGGTGCCGGCCGATGCGCTGGCGGAAGTCGTCGTGACGCTCGCGCCCGCCGGACCGGCGCCGACGGGAGCGGAGCCGGCGGTCGAGGTGCGCTGAGCGGGCGCCGCCGTCACAGCGCGCGCAGGCGCCGGAAAACCGGCGGGCCGTCGGTCAGTTCCGCCGGCGGTCCTTCCAGCGCCGCGGCGAGGTCCGCGGCGGTGAGTTGCCAGATGAAGATGGAGTGACCCACGTGGTGCGGCGGCTCGCCCCGGTGGCGCAGCCAGGCGCAGAGCCGGGCGAAACGCAGATTGTCGTGGGTGTCGATTTCGAGCTGCCAGAGCCGGCGCGATTTGGCGTGGTAGAGCGCGCGCAGCCGGGCGGGATCGCCGGCGGCGGACTCGAGTTGCGCGACGTTGCGCGCGGAGGCCCGGTAGAGTTCCTCGTAGGCCTTGCTCCAGGGGCCGAAGGCCGCGGTGTAGACGCCCTGCAGCAGCGAGGCGCTGACGGCGTAGTAGCCGGGGCCCAGCGGGTAGAGTTCCACCGGGCGGTGGTCGGCGAAGCCCGGCAGCAGGCGCGCGCGGATGCCGTAGTGGCGCGGATCGTCGGTGCCGAAATACGCGAGGTAGAGCGGCGTGCGGCGGTGCGGGTCGTGTTCGTCGAGCCACGCGCGCAAGCCGGGGAGGTTCATGCCCCAGTCGAGCGAGCTGTCGACGAGGTGCTTGTAGCCCCGGGCGGGACCGCCGGCCTGCGGGGCGAAGTCGGCGAGGTAGTGCGGGCGCACGGC
This sequence comes from Opitutaceae bacterium, assembly GCA_044375835.1. Classification (GTDB taxonomy): domain Bacteria; phylum Verrucomicrobiota; class Verrucomicrobiia; order Opitutales; family Opitutaceae; genus ER46. Next base: position 2,516 of record JBILLY010000038.1, on the reverse strand, counting down.
GAACGACTCGACGGCGAGCCAGGCCAGCAGTCCGGCCACGAGGGCGCGGCGCAGCAGCGCGCGCCACGGCAGGAGCACCACGGCGCCCGCGAGGATGTCGAGCGGCGGGTAGATCGGCAGGATGTGGCGGTGGCCGATGTTGAGATCGTCGGCGACCGCGATGGCGAGGTGGCAGCCGACGAGGGCGAGCAGGGGCGTCGCGGCGTAGAGCGGCGGTCCGCGTCCGCCCCGGAGCCGGGCCCAGGCCCACGCGCCCGCGCCCAGCGCGATGAGCAGCAGGGTCGGCGGCGGCGTCTTCACCCAGATCGCGTAGGGGAAAAATTCGAGCCGCCCGTCGAGCATCCACTCGCCGCGCATGAAGGCGCCGAGCTCGTCGTCGTTGCCGGCGAGCAGCTCGACGCCGCGCAGGAATCCGAGCGGGAGGAAACGCTCCTGCTCCGCCCAGCCCAGCAGGCCGAGCAGGAGCGCGGGGGTGTCGTCGCGCACCACGGTGCGGCCGGGGCGCTGCACGATGCCGGGGACCGGCGGCGCGGCGTCGAAGCGGAAACCGTAGTGCGCCCACAGGCTCGTCCAGCCGGCGACGGCGTGGAGCGCGATGCAGAGCGCGAACACCGCGAGCTGCGGCCGGCGCGCGGCGACGGTGCGCACTGCGCCGCGCCACCGCAGGACGAGCGGCGTGCGCGCGGCGAGTTTCGCCGCGAGCAGCACGGCGGTGACGGGCAGAATCACCAGCGCGGTGGGCTTCGCGAGGACGAGCAGCGCGAAGACGGCGAGGCTCGCGGCGAGCCGCGGCACGGTGACGAGGTGAAGCAGGCGCCAGATCGCGAGCGTGGCGCCGAGCAGCAGCAGCGTGATCGAGAGATCGGTCGACGCGATGCCGCCGAAGGCGAGCAGGTTGGGGCTGAACGTGAAGACCGACAGCGCCACCAGGCCGCCCGCGGGGCCGAAGAGCGCGCGGGCGGCGAGAAAAACCACCGTGCCCGCGGCGACGCCGAGGAGCACGACCATCGCGCGGGCCTGCGCGAGCAGGGACTCGGGGTTGTTGCCGCTTTCGAAGAGAAAGCGGTGCGCGAGGCCGTAGGCGTCGCCGCGGCGCAGGACCTCGGAGTCGTAGCCGGGCAGGCGGGGCCGCGAGACGAGGTAGGGGAGGGTGGCCCAGCGTTTCACGAAATCGCCGTTGGCGTTCTCCATGCGGAAATCGCCGTGGCGCCAGACGTTGTAGCCGACCGCGAGCTGCACGCCCTCGTCGAACGAGACGCCGTTTCTCCAGGAGGCGGTGACGGCGAGCGCGGCGTAGAGCGCCAGCAGCAGCGCGGCGACGACCGAGGACCAGTGGGCGGTGCCGGGCGCGGCGGTCTCCGCCGGAGCGGCCGGGTTCGGGCCGGTCGCGGGCACCGGCGCGGCGGCGGACGGGTCGGGGGAAACGGGCGCCATGGAGTGCGCCAGTTGTCGCGCTCCGCGCACCCGCCACAACGGCGGGCGCCTGACAATTGGGTAATCCGCGGCGCGGCCCGCGGGGTGCCTCCGCCGCTCAGCCGACGTTCGCGGCGCGGCGGCGGGCGTGGCCGACGATGGCGCGCAGCGCGGCGAAATCTTCGTCGCGCGTGCGGCTCTCGATGCGGAAATCGAATTTCGGCGCTTCCTGCAGCTCGCGTTCGGCGGTCTTCATGCGGCCCGCGATCTCGGCTTCGTTGTCCTGCGCGCGTTCGCGCATGCGGGCGACGAGGCGCTCGTGGTCGACGACGATGAAAATCGTGGTCATGCGCTGCGCGAGCAGGGCGTGCTCGCGGGCGGCGCGGCGAAAGCTCTCCACGCCCTGCACGTCGACGCTCATGACGAGGTTGCGCCCGGCGCGGAGCGGCTCGAACACGGACGCCGCCAGCGTGCCGTATTGGCGGTAGCGGTCCTTCCCGTGCACCTGCGCCCACTCGAGGAACTCGCCCGCGGCGACGCGGCGCTCGAACTCGTCGGGCGAGAAGAAGTGGTAGTGCACGCCGTTGACCTCGCCCGGGCGCGGCGGACGGGTGGTGGTCGTGACGACGCGCGAAAACGAAGGATCTTCGGCCACGAGGCGGTCGCAGAGCGTGCTCTTGCCGGAGCCGGCGGGACCGGCGAGCACGAGCAGGACGGAGGGCGACGGGTCGGACGACACGGCGGGCTCAGTAGGTGAACGCGACCGCGGCGAGCAGCAGGCCGTAACCGGCGCAGAGACCGCCGACGCCGCGCGTGCGGCCGGGGCGGGCGAAGAGCCACGTGAAGAAATCGCGCAGGCGCCACGGCTGGGCGCCGAGCCAGATGGCGGCGGCGATCGCGAGGTAGACGGCGATCTTGTAGAGCACGATGCGGCCGTGGGTGAAGTTCATGTAGCCCGCGTCGAGCAGCGGCATCGCGCCCATGAGGATCAGCGTGGCCAGGCCGCGCACGGCGAGGAAATCGGGCACGCACTTGAACGACAGCACGGCCACGGCGGCGAATCCGATGAACAGATACGTGCGGTATTCGCCGAAGTCGGCCGG
>JBILLY010000856.1:0-2817 GCA_044375835.1 Opitutaceae bacterium | reverse complement strand
GCTCCGAAAAAGAGATACGACGCGGCGACGGAGCGCGGGAAGGATTTCAGCACCGCGGCGAAGCCGGTGTGGTTGAGCAGCAGCGGCAGGCCGACGAGCAGGAGCAGGACGGCGGTGACGAGCGTGGCGGCGGACAGGGACATGGGCGGAAAAGTCGAAAGGTGAAAGTCGAAGGGTGAAAGCGTCGATCTTCCGGACGCTCAGGCGGGGTCGGGTCGTTCAACCTTCATCTTTTCAACTTTCCACGCCGGCGAGCACCAGCTCGCCGTAGAGCGTGCTGACGGTGGCGCGGGCGATCTTCAGCGGCACAAGCGACCCGACGAGGCGCGGGTCGGCGTCGAAGACGCAGACGCGGTTGCCGCGCGTGCGGCCGGTGAAGCGGGCGCCGCTCTTGTCGCGGCCCTCGACGAGCACTTCCTCGACCGTGCCGACCAGCGCGGCGGTGCGTCGGAGGGAGTTTTTCTGCAGCAGGTCGAGCAGCACGTGGTTGCGGTGCTCTTTCACCGCGTCCGGCACCTGGTCGCCGAGTTCGGCCGCGGGCGTGCCGGTGCGGATGCTGTATTTGAAGATGTAGGCCATGTCGTAGTTGCAGGCCTCGAAGAGCGCGCGCGTCTGCTCGAAATCCTCCTCCGTCTCGCCGGGGAAGCCGACGATGACGTCGGTCGAGAAATACATGTCCGGGTTCACCGCGCGGAGGGCGTCGAGGATCTCCTTGTAGCGGTCGCGCGTGTAGGGGCGGTTCATCGCGCGGAGGATGCGATCGCTGCCGCTCTGCATCGGCAGGTGCACGTAGGGGCAGAGTTTCGGCAGGCGGCCGTAGGCGGCGACGAGGTCGTCCTTGAAGCCGCGCGGGTGCGGCGAGGTGAAGCGGATGCGCGCGAGGCCGGCGATGGCGTGCACGCGCTCGAGCAACTGCACGAAGGGCGAGATGCCGCCGGTGTGCGCGTAGTCGCGGCGGCCGTAGCTCGTCACGATCTGGCCGAGCAGCGTGACCTCGCGCACGCCGCGCGCGGCGAGCTGCTCGCACTCGCGCACGATGTCGTCCATCGGGCGGGAGCGCTCGTCGCCGCGGGTCTTCGGCACGATGCAGAAGGCGCAGTCCATGTTGCAGCCCTGCTGGATGGAGACGAAGGCGCTGACCTGGCGCTCGACCTCGGGCGCGGCGTCGCCGGCGGCGGGGTCGGCGGTTTCGGGCAGGAGGTGGTCCTTGATCGTGTTTTGCGAACCGGCCTCTTCGGCGATGTCGACGATCGTCCGGCCGACGGGCAGGCCGGCGTCGCGGGCGGCGCGGATGTTTTCGAGGTAGCCGGGGACCTGGTGGAACTTCTGCGTGCCGATGATCAGGTCGACGTCGGGCAACTGTTCGAGGAGCGAGGCGCCGCGGTTCTGCGCCATGCAGCCGAGGATCCCGAGGACAAAGTCCGGCTGCTTCTTCTTGCGCTGCTGGAGGTAGCTGGCCTTGCCGATGGCCTTTTGCTCGGCGGCGTCGCGGACGGAACAGGTGTTGAGCAGGAGGACGTCGCAGTCGTGTTCGTCGGCCACGATGCGGTAGCCCCGGGCGCGCAGCATCGCCGCGACAGCCTCGCTGTCGCGCTCGTTCATCTGACAGCCGTAGGTCTTGATGTGGACGCGGTTCAATTCCGGGAAGCGGTCAGAGGTAGCCGGGGGGCCGCGGGGGTCAACGCGGGAAACCGGCCGGGAAACCGGCGTGCGGCGCGGGCGCCCGGACGGCGGCGGATCGCGGCGCGGCGGGAGTTGCCTGCCGGGGCGGGAGCGATTTCATGCCGCGCGATGCATGGGGCGACGCCGCGAACCACGGGTCCGCGCGTCCGGGGGCCGGCGCGGTGGCGCGGGCGCCTGGTCGCGGTCGCGTTCGCGTGTGCCGCGGTCGCGGGGCTCGGGGCCGCCGAACCCACCGATGCCGCGGTCGCCGAGCGGGGATTCCTGCGGGCCGATCTCGATGCGTGGGCGAACCAGGCCATCCGGCTGGTAAGCGTCAACGCCGGGCGCGCCCAGGCCGACGCGGAGGCGCGGCTGGCGCGGGCCCTGGCGGAGAACGACCGGGAAGCCGAGGTGTGCGCGCGCGTCGTCCTAGGGGCGGCCCGCCGCCGGCTCAACGACCTGCCCGCCGCCCGTCGGGAGACGGAGCGCGCGCTCGCGCAGGCGGACGAGCTCGGCTTGGCCGGCCTGCAGAACTTCGCGCTCAACGCCCTCGGCGCGGTCCACTATGCCGCCGGCCACTACGTCGCCGCGCTGGACCTGGCGCAACGGGCCGTGCTGTTGGCCGAGAAGCGCGGGGCGGAGCGCGCCGTTTTGTCCGCGCTCAATCTGCTCGCCAGCTGCCAGCGGTCCTTGGGCGACGAGGAGCGGGCGCTCGAGACCTACCGCCGGGCGCTGGCGATGGCCGAGGAACAGAAAGAGACCGCGATGACGCACGCCCTCCTGCGCGGCCTCGCCTCGTTGGTGGACAACCTGGGCGACCGGGCCGAAGCACGCCGCATCTACCGGCGCCTGGTGGACCTGCCGCCGGGCACCGTCGGCCGGCTGGAGATGGACGGCCACCGGCTCGCGCTCGCCAAGTTCGACTTCGAGGACGGCGCCGACCCCGCGCCGTTGCTGGCGGTGATCGATCCGATCCTCGGGCGGTGGCGCACGCTGACCGGCCGGCACGGGTTGACGCGGGCGCTCTGCCTGCGCGCGCGTGTCGTCTCGCGGTTGGGGCGGCACGACGAAGCGCTGGCGCACATCGAGGAGGCGACGCGCTACGCGGAGGCGATCGCTGCGCGCGACCTGATGGTGTCGGTGCTGGAAGCGACG
>JBILLY010000037.1:0-13786 GCA_044375835.1 Opitutaceae bacterium | reverse complement strand
ATTTTGGCTCGTGGCCGGTGTGTTCGTCGGCTCGTCGCTTTGGTGGCTGATTTTGAGCCTGTTGGCGGGCGGGTTGAGGGACCGGCTGCGGCCGGCCCTGCTGCACCGCGTGAATGTGGCGGCGGGAGCGGTGGTGGCGGGGTTCGGCCTTTGGCTGCTCGCGACGCTGGGGCGATGAGCGGCGTGCGGCGTGTTGCCAAGGCACCCGGCACCGGCCAGCGTCCCGGCGCGTGAACGCCTCCTGGGACATCCTCAAGACCTTGTCGGACCCGACGCGCCTCCGGCTGCTGGCGCTGCTGATGCGGGAGGAACTGTCGGTGGCGGAGCTGCAGGAGATCCTCGGGATGGGCCAGTCGCGCATCTCGTCGCAGCTCGGCCTGCTGCGGACGGTGAATCTCGTGAGCGACCGGCGCGAAGGGAAAAACGCCTTCTACTCCCTGCGGCAGAACCTGCCGGCGCGGACGTTGGCGCTCGCGAAAGCGGCGATCGACTCGGTGGCGGAGTTGCCGGTGATGGCGGAGGATCGCGAGAACCTGGACCGCATTTTGCAGAAGCGGCGGCGGACGCAGGAGCAGTATTTCAACCTGATCGCGGGGCGGTTGGGGAAGAACTACTGCCCGGGCCGTTCGTGGGAGGCGATCGGGCACCTCGCGCTGCGGCTGACGCCGGCGATCGACATCGCGGACCTCGGCGCGGGCGAAGGCCTGGTGTCGCAGCTGTTGGCGCACCGGGCGCGGCAGGTGTGGTGCATCGACAACTCGCCGCGGATGGTCGAGGTCGGCACGGAGTTGGCGCGGAAAAACGGGCTCGCGAACCTCGTCTACAAACTCGGCGACATCGAAAACGTGCCGTTGCCGGAGCGGTCGGTGGACCTGGCGATTTTGAGCCAAGCGTTGCACCACGCGCAGCATCCGCAGGCGGCGGTGGACGAGGCGTTCCGGATTTTGCGGCCGGGTGGCCAGGTGCTGGTGCTGGATCTCAACGAGCACACGTTCGAGAAGGCGCGGGAACTCTATGCGGATGTGTGGCTGGGTTTCCGCGAGAGCGCGTTGCACGGTTTCCTGAAGAAGGCCGGTTTCACCAAGGTGGAGGTCACGGCGGTGGCGAAGGAGACGACGGAGCCGTTTTTCGAGACGCTGCTCGCGAGCGGCAGCAAGGCGGCGCGGTGAACCGGGCGCGGGCACGCAACGATTTCCGGCGGCGCGAGTCTTTCTCCGGCATGAAGCGGTTTTTCCGGGCGATGACGATGGGGATGCTGGCGGCGGGGGCGGCCGGCCAAGGCGCGGAGGTGCCGGCGGGCGGCGCCGAACCGGCGGCGGCGGTCGCACCGGCGGCGCCGGAGCCGGAGGCGCGCGAGGAAGTGCTCCCGCTCTACGAAGGCCGGCGGGCGGTGGTGGCGGTGCCGGCGGGATTCCAGGCGGTCTTGAAGCGCGATCCCGCGGGCGTGCTGGCGCTGGAGCTGGCGTCGCCGCACCAGCGGGTGACGCTGAGCGTGGTGTTTCTGCCGGATGCGGACGAGGCGGTGGCGAGCGCGCGGACGCGGCGGCAGAAGATGTTCGAGCTGTTCCAGGAGTTCGTGGACGCGTCGACGGAGAAGGCGATGCGTTTCGAGGAACTGGCGCCGCGGGCCGGGGCGGGGACGTATTGTGTTTTCACGGACGCACGGCTGGCGGGGAAGGCGCCGTATCCGCCGGGCGAATATCTGCACGTGACGGCCGGCGTGAAGGCGTGGGACGGCATCGTCGCCGTGTTCAAGTGCTTCAGCAACGACACGACGTCGGCGGACTACCGGGCGGTGATGCAGCTGCTGCGCGAGAGCCTGAGCGAGAAGGCCGGGCCGCTGAAGTGAGCGCGCGGCCGATCGCGGCGCGTGAGAAACGGGAAACCGGCGCGATCCGCCCGCGGCCGGACAGTGCTCCGGCCGTGGGCGCGGGTCAGAGCCGCTTGACGGCGTAGGCCATCGCGTCGGCGATCTTTTCGAGCTGCTCGTCGGTGTGCATCGCGGAGATCGCGGTGCGGATGAGGTCCTTGCCGGCGGGGACGGCGGGCGCGATCGACATGACGGTGAAGACGCCTTTGTCGAGGAGCGCTTTCCAGAAGGGATACACGCGCTCCTTGGAGCCGAGGACGATCGGCACGGCGGGCGTTTCACTCTCCCAGGTGTCGAGGCCGAGGGACTTTAGCATGGCGCGATATTTCCGCGTGTTGCTCCAGAGTTTTTCCAGGTGCTGCGGCTCGGACTGCATGACCTCGAGCGAAGCCTGCGCGCAGGCGGCCTGGCTCGGGCTGATCGCGGCGGAGAAGATCGTCTGTTTCGAGTGGGTGCGGAGATACTCGATGATCTCGGTCGAGGCGGCGACGAAACCGCCGGTGCTGGCGAGCGACTTGGACATGCTGCCGCAGACGACGTCGACTTTGTCGTTGAGCCCGAAGTGGTCGCTGGTGCCGCGGCCCTGGCGGCCGAGGACGCCGAAGCCGTGGGCGTCGTCGAGGACGGTGAAGCAGCCGTTTTCCTCGGCGATTTCGGCGATCTCGGGCAGGCGGGCGATGTGGCCCTCCATCGAGTAGACGCCCTCGATGACGAGCATCTTGGTGGCGTCCTGGTTCACGGCGCCGAGGACTTCGCGGAGGTCGTCGGGGCTGTTGTGGGAAAAGCGTTCGACCGTCGCCATCGAGAGGCGGATGCCGTCCCAGAGGCAGGAGTGGATGTTCTTGTCGGCGAGGATGACGTCGCCCTTCTGCGCGAAGGAGGCGACGCTCGAGAGGCAGGAAAGATAGCCGGCGACGTGGATGTGGCAGGCTTCGCGGCCGAGGAAGGCGGCGAGGCGCTCCTCGAGTTCGACGTGGTAGGCGCGGGAGCCGTTGGAGGTGCGGGCGCCGGTGGTGCTGGTGCCCCACTTGAGCATGGCGGCGCGGCCGGCCTCGATGACCTTGGGGTGGAAGGAGAGCCCGAGGTAATCGTTGCTGGAGAGCATGATCGTCTCCTTGCCGTTGAGCCGGACGGTCGTGCCCTTCTGCGCCTCCATCGCATGGTAGTAGGGCGCGTATTTCAGCCGCATTTTCGTGGCGTAGTCATCGCGGCAGCGGGCGATGAGGGCCTTTTTGTTTTTGCTGAAGAAAGATAACGCCATGACTCGCGGGCACGGTTAGCACCGGGCGTGCCTATGGCAAACGGAAAGGCGGGAAGTCCGGGCGCAAATCTCAGCGGCGCGGCAACGTGCGTTGCCATGCGGCGAGGTCGGCGGCGTAATCGGACCACGCGCGGAATCGCCGCGCGCGGGCGGCGGTGGCGAGGGCGGCGAGGCGGGCGGGGTCGCGCAGCAAGGAATCGAGTGCCGGCGCGAGGGTATCGGCATCGACGCGGTCGAGCGTGAGGCAGCCGCCGTCGCGGGCGGATTCGCCGAGCGCACCGTGCGCGGAGCAGACGCAGGGTTTGCCGCGCACGAGACTTTCGATGACGGGCAGGCCGAAGCCCTCGATCAACGAGGGGTAGACCGTGAACGTGCACGCGGCGTAGGCGGCGGCGAGGGCGGCTTCGTCGACGGGGCCGTCGTAGCGCAGGGGGCGACCCGCGGCCTGCAAGGCACGCAACCGGGCGAGGGCGGCGGCGCCGGTCTGGGGTTGGGCGAGGCCGACGAGGTGGAGCGTGAACACGGCGCCGGCGGACCAGAGGCGTTCGCAGGCTTCGAGCAGGGCGAGGTGGTTTTTGCGGCCCTCGATGCTGCCGACGCAGAGCACGGCGGGCGGAGGTTGAGCTTTGAGCGTCGAACGTTGGGCGGAAGGAGCGGCGGGCGCGGCGGGCGGCAGGTCGATGCCGAGGGGGATGGCGACGACGGGCGGCGGGTTGCTTTGGCCGGACCAGCGCCAGTAGTCGGCGAGGGCGGCGCGGGAGTCTTCGGACACCGCGGCGACGCCGTCGAAGGCGGCGAGTTCGGCGAGGTAAGCGGGGAAACGCGCGACGGTTTTCGGCGGCGTGAGCTCGGGGAATTTCAGCGCGATGGCGTCGTGGAAGACGGCGACGCGCGGGCCGCCGGCGTGCGCGAAGAGCGCGGGCAGCGCGGCGGCGACGGCGGGCGAAAAGACCTCGGGGACGAGCAGGCCGGAGTTGGCGGGGACGGCGGGCGCGGCGATACGGAGGCGGCGCATCGCGGCGCCGCGGAGGCGGGCGGTGAGCGGCCAGGCGGCGCCGCGTTTGGCGGAGGCGGCGGTGCCGCGGAGATTTTTTTCCTCCCACGCTTCGAGCGGGCGCCAGGTGTGTCGGTGCGGGTCGTGGGTGACCGGCACGGCGGCGGGGCCGAGGGCGGCGCGGAGCGAGCGACAGACGCGCTGGATGCCCGTGCGTGCGGCGGAATGGCACGTGTGCGAGAGGTCGAGGAGCAGCGGCGCGGGCATGGCGGCTCAGGGTTTTGGCAGCTCGAGCGCCAGGTCATAAAGCGCAAATCCGAGCAGCCGCGCGCCGGGGCTGGCATTTTCGGGGATGGGCGGGCGGTCGCCGATGAATTCGATCTCGCCGGCCGCGGCGGCGAGGCGGACGCGCACGCGGTGGGCGGTGCGCGTCGGGCCGGCCGGCAACTCGGCGAGGGTGCGGCCGTTTTGGACGACGCGGACGGTGCAGGGCTGGAGCGCGCGGAGGGAGAACGCGAGGTCGAGGGGCGTATCGGCGGCGGACCAAGCCTGGAGCCGCACGGTGCCGCGGCCGCTGTTCCAGTGCCAGCGGTGTTTCGCGCTGCGCTCGCCGCCGTGCCAGCCGGTGCCCTCGCGGGCGACGCAGGCGAGATCGCCGCGGCGGACGGCGGCGAGTTCGTGCCAGTCGCGGGGGATGTCGCGGAGCGAGACGAGGCCGGCGACGACCGTGAGGTTGCCGAGGACGAGCCAGACGAGCGAGGCGCGGGCGCGGTGGACGAGGACGTTGAAGGCGAGATTGAGCGGCAGGAGGACGCGGGTGGCGGCGCCCGGTTGGCCTTCCCAGACGGCGGTGCCGAGAAACAGCAGCATCGCGGCGTAGGCGGCGCCGAGGCGCCACCAGCGATCGGCGAAGTCGCGGCGGACGACGAACCACAGCGCCTGCACGGTAAGGCCGACGGCGGCGAGGAGCGTGCCCCAGGCGAGCGGCCTATCGCCGATCAAGGCGAGGTCGGCGAGGGCGGACTGGAGTTTCTCGAGCCAGCCGGCGCCGGGCCACGTGAAGTTGGACCAGCCCTGGTCGGCGCCGCCGACGCGCCAGCGAATGTAGCCGAGCCACGCGGCCAGCGGGAGCGCGACGAGCAGGAGGCGGAGCAGATTGCGGGCGGAGAGCCACGGACGCTCGATCGCTCCGGCGACGGCGAGGAGCGAGGTTTCGCGGGCGAGGCCGGCGGCGGCGAGCCAGCCGAGGCCGGAGCGGGCGCGGGCGCGTTCGAGCGCGAGGAAGGCAGCCGCGAGCAGGGCGAGTGCGACGAGATCGGAGAGGGCGAGGCGGACGCTGCCGAGGGCGCCGGCGGAGAAGAGCAGGCCGGCCCAGGCGAGCAGGCCGCGGAGGTCGCGCACGGCGAGCAGGCGCCAGAGGAGGGCGGCGAGCGCGAGCCAGGCGGCGACGTTGAGAAGTGAATACGCCGTCACGATCCACGGCGGGTGACCGACGCCGACGAGCCAAGCGAGGGCAGGCGGCAAAATGCGGCGCGCGCGGTAAGGGAGGTTGTCCATCGCACGCGGCAGCTCCGGATCGCGGAGCGACGGGTCGTGCGCGATCTGCGCGTAGTAGAGGCCGTCGTAGCCGCCGGTTTCGCGGTGCACGTAGACGGGCAGCGTGCGGAAGGCGGCGATCTTCAGGTCGTCGTTGGCGCCGTCGAGTTGGTAGAACGCAGTGAAGCCGTAGACCGGGTGCCAGAAGCGCGCAATGAGCGCGAGAAACACGGCGACGGCGAGCAGGCCGGCCGCGCGGACGGGCCACGGAGCGGGCGCAGGCGGGGCGGTCATCGGGCGGCGGCGGGCGGGGCGGGCGGGGCGAGGGGGGCGACGGCGGGGCCGACGTAGCGCCAGAGGCCGATATTGCGGACGGCGCCGATTTTTTCCCAGGTGCCGGGACACTTCTCCTGGAGTGCTTCGCGCTCCTCGACGTCGAAGAGCACAGCGAAGAGCGGGCGGCGGCTTTTGTCCAAATGGGTGCGGAAGGCGGCGAACTCGGCGGCGTTGACGAATTCCCAGCGCATCACGGCAAACGACGTGTAGTAGTAGAGCGAACCGCTGTGGAGGCCGGCGAGGACGAGGGCGTCGGCGGGGAAGTGGGCGCGTGCCGCGGCGGCGGCATCGGCGTAAGCCTGCTCGTAGACCTTGGTGTGCAGGAGCGAATGGCGGGCGGTCCAATACCATCCGAGGCCGAGCGCCCACGCGGCGAGCACGACGGCGCCGATCGTGCGGACGCGGGACAGGCGCGCGGGCGTGGCGGTGCGGGCGAGAGCGTCGAGGCCGAGGAGACCGGCGAGAATCAACGCAGGCGTGCCGGGCAAAATGAAGCGCAGGCACCACCAGACCTCGTGCGAGATTTCGTAGAACGCGTAGAGGATCGCGAAGGCGAAGAACCACAGCGCGAGGGCGACGAGCATGCGGCCGGGGGCGAGCGGGGCGGCGGCAGGCGGCACCGCGGCGGCTCCGGGTGAAGCGTCGCCGGGGGCGGCGGATGTGCCCGCGCGGCGCAGGGCGAAGAACGGCAAAATCAGCAGCGCGGACGGCAGCATGAGCGCGAGCCATTTGACGAAGTGCCACGCGGTGGGGAGGCCGTAGGCGAGGCCGAAGGCTTGGGAGATGTCGACGTAGCCGGAGCGGAAGGGGCTGTCGTAGAGCGAGTGGTTGTAATACGCCTGCCAGAGCGCGCCGGGCAGGCCGCCGAGGATGGCGAGGGCGAGGCGGCGCGGGTCCAGGCCGAGGAGCACGAGCAAGGCGGGGAGGAGCACGCCGTTGGTGAGGCGCACCAGAACGGCGACGGCAAAGGCGGCGCCGCAGGCGACGGCCCAGCCGCGGTGCTCGCGGGCGCGGAGGGCGGCCCAGACGGCGGCGAGGCACCAGGTGGTCGCGAGCGTGTCGCTCAACGGCTGCAGCGACATGAACAGGAATACCGGATACGCCCCGAGGGCGACGGCGCCGGCGACGGCGAGCGGCACGCCGAGGCCGAGACGGCGGCCGATCGCGTAAGTCAGGAGCAGGGCACCGACGGCACCGGCGAGACCGACGACGGCGGGGGCGGCGGTCCAGCCGAAGAGCAGGCCGGCGGCGGCGAGGTGGAGCGGCAGGCCGACGGCGTAGGTCGGGGACAGGCGCGCGTGGCCGTCGAAGGGGACGAAGCCGTGGGGCTGGAACTGTTGGCGCCGGAGGGTTTCCGGCGCGCCGAACTCCGGCGGGGCGCGCAGCTCGGCGTCGAGGTGGCCGGAGGCGAGGAGCTTGGCGCTGTTGAGGTAGCCGGAGGAGTCGGCGCCGCCGGCGACGTTGGCGAAGTTCCAGCCGAGCAGGAGGGCGTAGGCGGCGAGGGCGGCGTATCCGAACCAGACCCACGCCCGGGCGGCGGGCGGGGCGGCGGCGGAATCGGTCAGGCGGTCGGCGTCCACGAGCGGAGCGGCGAGGGCGCGGCGACGGCGGCGACGCGAGGGGCGGCGGAGCGGGTGCGGAGGACGGAGAAAAAAGGGGCGGACAGGCGGGCGGAGGACGGAGGAGATTTTTGGCCGCAAGAAGGCACAAAAGAGGTGAGGCGAAACGGGACGGTGCGTGCGCCTATAGGCGCGCGGGGGCGACGGGCGGGTCGGTGCAGACCGGACGGAAGCTGGCGGTGATTTGCCCCGGGAACAGGCCGCCGGCGGGTCGGCGCGCGGGCGGGCGCGGCGGCGGGGGGATTGGGATTTGACATAGGGCGGTCGCGTTCTGTGATGCGGCGCAAATTGTCCGTGAGAAATTTGGAAGACAAGCGCCTGCATGGTTCGCGTCGTTCCGCCTGCCGGCGCGGCCCGCGTCGCGGCGGATGAGCGCGGGAGTGCCCGCCGGCGAGCGCCGCGGGTTGGTGCAGGCGCTGCGGTTCCGGCCGCGGCTGGTGGTGCTCGCGGGCATGCTGCTGTTCGCGAGCTGTATCGCGCAGTTCCACCGGCCGGACACGGGCTTTTCCAGCCTGATTTCGATCGGCGATTTGCTGAGCGACACCAAGGTGACCGCGCTGCGGCAGGCGCCGCACTACGTCTACGAGAGTTCGCCGGGCTACGACGGGGCTTACTATGTGCAGCTCGCGCTGTATCCTACGCTGGACAATCCGGAGCTGACGAAGGCGATCGACAACCTGCCGTATCGGGCGAAGCGGATCCTGTTTTGCTGGGCGGCGTGGGCACTGGGACTCGGCCAGCCGGCGTGGGTGGTGCAGATGCACGCGCTGCTCAATGTGATCTGCTGGTTCGTGCTCGCGCTGGTGTTGTTGCGCTGGTTCCCGACGGACTCCTGGGAAAACGTGCTGCGCTGGGCGGCCGTGATGTTCTCGCACGGCGTGTGCATGAGCGTGCGGCACTCGCTGGTGGATGCGCCGAGTCTGCTGCTGGTGGCGCTGGCGATGCGCTGGCTGGAGAACGGGCGTGCGGCGGCGGGCGGCGTGACGCTGGCGTTGGCCGGGCTGGGGAAGGAGACGAGCCTTCTGGCGACGGCGGGCACGGCGTTCGACTGGCGCGCGCCGCGCACATGGCTGCGCACGGCGGGGACGGTGGCGCTGTGCGCGTTGCCGCTGGCGCTGTGGATGGGCTACGTGCGGTGGAAGTTCGGGCCGGCGGACGATCCGGGGCTGGGGAACTTCACGCTGCCGCTGGCAGGTTACGCGGAGAAATTGGCGACGGCGGCGCATGATGCGTTCGAGCCGGGGGCCTCGGGTCTGAGCTGGGCGACGCTGGCCGTGGCGGTGGCGCTGGCAGTGCAGTGGGCATTTTTCGCGCTGCGTTGGCGGCCGGCGGACCGCTGGTGGCGCGTCGGCGCGGCCTTCGCGGGCATGATGGTGTTTCTCTCGACGCCGGTGTGGGAAGGTTACCCCGGGGCGTCGACGCGGGTGCTGCTGCCGATGACGCTCGCGTTCAACGTTCTGGTGCCGCGCGGGCTCAAGTGGCTGCCCGTGTTGATCGCGGGCAATCTCACGGTGGCGGCGAGTCTCTTTGAATTTTCGCCGCCGCACGAGTTCTACACGGTGCGCGGCGCGCAGACGGCGGTGGTCGTGTCGCCGGTGAAAGGCACGTGGCACGGGCCGGAGCGGCACCTCGAGCAGCACTGGCGCTGGAGCGCGGGCAAGTCGGAGCTGCGGCTGACGAACACGGCGGGGGTGCCGGTGCAGGTGGCCTTGCGCGGGCGGGCCAACGCGGTGGAGGGCGAGCGCCGCGTGCGCATCGCGGTGGGCGAGCGGCTGCTGTGGGGCGAGGTGCTGAGCGGGCGGGCGCCGGTGGCGTTCAGCTGCGGGCTGACGCTGCCGCCGGGCGAAACGGTCGTCACGTTCTCGACGGACCGGCCGGCGCAGCGCGTGGGGACGGATCCGCGCGACCTGGCGTTCCAGATCTCGAATTTGGAAATCGTCGTGACGCTGCCGGGCGTGCGACCCTGACCCGACATGAGCCTGACGAAGGACATTTTGCGCCTGATTCCGACGTATCGCCGCCTCGAGGCGGAGCGGAACCAATTGAAGGAGGAGCGCAACCGGCTGGCGGCGGAGCTGGCCGACTACAAGGCGGCGCAGGCGGACAGCCCGCCGTTTTTTCCGGTGGGGCATTTCTACTCGCCGTTGCCGTCGCGCACGGAGATCGCGGAGGCGTTTGCGCGGGGCGGCTTCGGGCCGCCGTTTCCGGCGGTGGACCTGAACGAGGCGGGGCAGTTTGCGCGGCTGGAGCGATTTGCGGAGAGCTACCGGACGCAGCCGTATCCGGAAAAGCCCGTCGCGGGCCGGCGCTACCATTTGGACAACCCATCCTACGGCCACTACGACGCGATCATGCTCTACTGCATGCTGCACGAGGCGCAGCCGCGGCGCGTGGTGGAGGTGGGGTCGGGGTTCAGCTCGGCGGCGATGCTCGACGCCAACGAATTCGCGTTCGGCGGGCGGGTGGCGTTCACCTTCATCGATCCGGACATGTCGCGGTTGAAACCGCTGCTGCGCGCGGACGACGCGGGGCGGGTGACGCTGATCGAGAAGCGGGTGCAGGAGGTGGCGCTGGAGCCGTTTCTCGCGCTGCGGGAGAAGGACGTGCTCTTCATCGACTCGTCGCACGTGAGCAAAATCGGCAGCGACGTGAACCGGCTCTTCTTCGACGTGCTGCCGGTGCTGGCGCCGGGCGTGCTGATCCACGTGCACGACATCGCGGGCAATCTCGACTACCCGCGCGACTGGCTGGAGGAAGGGCGGGCGTGGAACGAGCAGTATCTCTTGCGGGCGTTTTTGATGAACAACCGCGACTACCGCATCGAACTCTTCACGGCGTGGCTGTGGAACCAGCGGACGGATTTTATCCGCGAGCGCCTGCCGCTGTGCGCGCGGGGCGGCGGCGGGCAGATGTGGCTGCGCAAGCTGGGAGGCCCGGAGGGAAGTTGAAAGTTGAAGGTTGAAAGTTGAAAGGCGGGCGGCGTGCCGCGTGCGGCGGGCAGTGGCGGCTGAGAGCGGAGAGGCTAGAGCTGAGAGCAGGGCGGACGGACGGACGGGCGGTTCGGTGCCTAGTGCTTAGAGCCTAGAGCTTATCGCTTCCTCGGGCCATCGGCTTGCTTCGCGGGGCGGCGCGCGGCTCAGTCGGGCGATGCGATTGGCGATTTTTCTCCTCGTGGCGGTGGCGTCGGCGGGTGCGGCGGAGCCGGCGACGCCGCATGCGTTTTTGACGCGGCTTTGCGACGACTTCGGGCCGAGGATGACGGGATCGGCGGCGAACGCGGCGGCGCTGGAGCGGCTGGCGGAGGCGCTGCGGGCGCTGGGCTATGCGCCGGAGAAGATTCCGTTCACGACGCCGGGTTGGGAGCGGGGCGACGACCGGGTGGAGCTGGTGGCGCCGTTCGGGCGCCGGCTGCGGGTGGCGTCGCTCAGTTTCACGCAGCCGCATGCGGCGTTCGAGGCGGAGGTGGTGGACCTCGGGGACGCGCGCGAGGCGGATCTGGCCAAGGTGGAGACGCGGGGACGGGTGGGTGTGCTGGCGCCGTCGACGCCGCTGCAAACGAGCGAGATTGTGGCGATGGCGACGGCGCGGGGGCTGCGCGCGGTGCTCTTCATCAACCGCGAAGGCGGCGGGCAGCTGTTGGCGCGCACGGGGAGTTTTTCGGGCGAGCCGTTGCCGTTGCCGATCTATTCGGTGGCGCAGGAAGAAGGGCGCTGGTTGCAGCGCCTGCGCGCGGGCGGCACGCCGGTGCGGGTGCGGGTTGAAACCAAGTCGCGCTGCCGCCCGGTGGTGACGGCGAACCTGCGGGTGACGCTTCCGGGCAAGGCGCCGTCGCGGCTGATCGTCGGCGCGCACTTCGACAGCTGGGACCTCGGGCAGGGGGCGATGGACAATGGCATCGGCGTGGCGCAGCTCTACGCGCTGGCGTTGGCGCTGCGCGGGGCGAAGCCGCACCACACGGTGGAGCTGCACTGGTTCAACGGGGAGGAGCAGGGCTTGGCGGGGTCGCGTTTCGCGGCGGGGCGGCTCGGCGACACGCCGGTGGTGGCAATGCTGAACCTCGACATGGTGGGCGTGCCCATCGGGGTGAACGCGCTCGGTGACGACTCGCTGGTGCCGGCACTGGAGCGGTGGCACGCGGCGCGGCCGGACGGCGCGCGGCTCGCGAAGGGCGTGGAGAACCTGAACTGGGTCGGCAGCGACCACACGCCCTACCAGCTGGCGGGCGTGCGGGCGTTGACGTTCAACGGGCCGATCCCGCGGGAGTCGGTGCGCTACTATCACGACTTTGCGGATACGATCGACAAGGTGTCGCCGGCGCTGATCGACGATTCGACGGCGGTGATCCTCAGTGTGGTGCGCACGCTGGCGGACGACGCGGCGCTGACGGCGTGGCGGCGGCCGGAGGCTGAGACGGAGAAACTGTTCACGCGGTTCGGGCTGGAGAAACGGCTGCGCGCGATGGGGCTGTGGCCGGCGGGGCGGTGAACGGACCGAGGCGCGAGGCGCGAGGGGCGAGGCGCGAGGCACGAGGCGCGGAGGGGCGGCGCGCGGCGGGCAACTAGAGGGGCGGCGCGGGTGGCGGAGGCCGCGGACGCGGAACGGGAGGCGAGGCAGGACCGGCGGGGTGCGCGGCGGCTTCGGGCTCGCCACGGCGCGGCGGGCGGGCAGAACGGATCGCGGTCGCGCCGGTTTTTTACCCCATGACGCTCGCCCGATTTTTCCCGCGTTGGCTGCTGCCCGTGTTTGCGGCTGGCCTAGTGTCGTCGTGTGCGACGGAGCGGGCGCAGCGGATTGCGGCGCACGCGGAGCGGTTCGCGCAATTGACGGAAGACGCGCAGCGGCACGTGCGGAACGGGGATGTCGACCTCGGGTGGGACGCGGAGACGGTTTTCATGGCGCTGGGCAAGCCGACGCGGGTGCTGAAACCGGCGGACGCGGATGGGGTGGAGCGGTGGGCGTATCGGAATTATGTTTACGGCACGGGCTCGGCGGCGGCGGTGACGATGGCGGCGCCGGGTGGGTTTGCGGATCCGTCGCGCAGCGCGGGGCCGGGGGCGGGGCGCGGCAGCAGCGTGCCGGCACGGGCGCCGAACACGACGCCGGGCGTGACGCTCGACACCTCGGCGAGCGGGTTGGGGACCTTGTATCTGGATTTCGTCGAGGGGCGGGTGGTGCGGATTCGGGTGGATCCGTATTGAGGCGGACGCGGGGCGCGGAGTGCGCCGGACGGAGCAGGCCAAGGCCGCGGGAGGCGGCAGGGGAGGAGCAGCGGGGTGAGGTGCAGCGGGTTGACCGAGGATGTGACTGGAGCTGGGCCGGAAAGGGCGTAGAAAACAGAGGTGACCACTGATGAACTTCGCCAATGGGGCGAAATCTTGGAGTGCGACTCCGGCTGATCGCCTGCGCAGGCAGGAAATGGGGGCGGCCAATCGCCGCCAAAATTTCGCGATGTGAGATTGCGAGTGAAGTCGTCCGCAGGCAGGGATTTGATCACAACCGTTGAACGAGGCGGAGTGCGGCGGGGCTCGCCATCGGCGGGGAATTCCGTCTCGTGAACGCCACCCCCATGAAACGACTCCTGATTCTTCTGTGCGCCCTCGCGGGGGCGACGAGCGTGTCGGCCGCGGCGCCGGCGGCGAAGCCGAACGTGATTTTCATTTTGAGCGACGACCTCGCGCAGGGCGACGTGGGGGCCTACGGGCAGAAGACGATCCGGACGCCGCGGCTCGACCGGATGGCGCGGGAGGGGACGCGTTACCTCCAGGCGTATTGCGGCACGGCGGTGTGCGCGCCGTCGCGGACCTCGTTGATGACGGGCCTGCACACCGGACATGCGCCGGTGCGCGGGAACTGGGAGGTGCAGCCCGAGGGTCAGATGCCGCTGACGGCGAGCACGGTGACGGTGGCGCAGGTGATGAAGACGGCCGGCTACGCGACGGCGGTGATGGGCAAGTGGGGCATGGGCATGATGGACACGAGCGGCAGCCCGCTGCGGAAAGGCTTCGACCATTTCTTCGGCTACAACTGCCAGCGGCACGCGCACTCGTATTTCCCGACCTACCTGTGGAACGACGACAAACGCGTCGATCTGCCGGGCAACGACGGCGTGGGTGTCGGGAAGACTTTTGCGCAAAACCTGATCCAGGACGACGTGCTGCGGTGGGTGCGGG
>JBILLY010000889.1:0-2700 GCA_044375835.1 Opitutaceae bacterium | reverse complement strand
GCCGCACGGGCGCCACGAGATCGACGACGTCGGCATCTACGCGGACAAGCCGTGGACGCCGCAGCAGAAGGCGTATGCGGCGCAGGTGACGCGGCTCGACCGCGACGTGGGGCAGCTGCTCGACCTGCTGGCGGAATTGAAGATCGAGGATCGCACGCTGGTGATGTTGGCGGGCGACAACGGTTCGTCGTTCGCGCCGGAGTCGGAGTTCGGAAAACTCTTCGACCAGGCGAACAACGGGCTGCGCGGCTTCAAGCGCGGTCTCTACGAGGGTGCGCTGCGGCAGGCGGCGCTGGCGCGGTGGCCGGGCACGGTGCCGGCGGGGCGGGTGACGGAAGAGCCGTGGGCGTTTTGGGATTTCCTGCCGACGGCGGCGGAGCTGGCGGGGGCGACGTTGCCGGCCGGATACGCGTCGGACGGGCGGTCGCTGGTGTCGTTTTTGAAGGGCGGGGCGGCGCCGCAGCGGGAGTATTTTTATTGGGAGCTGCACGAGCAGCGGCCGATCCAGGCGGTGCGCTTCGGCAACTGGAAAGCGGTGCGCAACGGGCACGAACGGCCGATCGAACTCTACGACCTCGGGCAGGACGCGGGGGAGAGCAAGGACCTGGCGGCGGCGAACCCGGCGCTGGTGGCGAAGGCGGAGGCGCTGATGAAGGCTGCGCACACGCCGGATGCGAACTGGCCGCTGAACGCGCGCGCGGCGCACCGGCCGGGTGGGGGCAACAACGCGAAGAAGAAGGCGGCGAAGTAGGCGAACGGCGGGCGCGCGGGTGCGCGGATCGGGGCGGAGGCGGCCGGGGAGCCGATGGGGGGAGGAGCGCGCGTGACCGGAGGCCGACGAGCGGGGAGGTGGCGGCACGCGCGGGAGCGTGCGCTTTGGTGGCGGAGTCGCGCACACTAGGGGTGCAGGTCGGAGACTCCGCCGACGGAGGAAGTCGCGCGGGGGGGGAGCCGGCGGCGGAGCGCGGCTAGTTGCCGAGCAAGGTGCGGGCGGGGACGAGGAGTTCGGGGGAGCCGTGGAAGATCGATTCGGGGAAGCGGCGGCGGTCCAGGATTTCGTGATACGTGGCGGCGCCTTGGGTCGATTCGAGCTGGAGGCCGGCGAGGTATTGGAGGCGGAGCGTGCGGTCGCGGTTGATCTCGGCGCCGGCGAGCCACCCGCGCAGCTCGGGCAGGCGGCCGGCGTAGGTGGAGACGAGATCGAGGGCGGAGCCGAGGCCGAGGACGGCGAGGCTGTTGCGGATGGGCGCGTGGTCGGGGCGCGCGAAGCGGGCCTGGAGGGCGTCGAGGTCGACGCGGAGCGGGTCGCTTTGCCCGAGGAGGACGGTGTCGTAGCCGAAGCCGTCGTCGTCGTTGGCCCAGATGGTGCCGTGGGGGAAGACGGTGAAGAAGGTGGCGAGTTCGCTCTGGACGACGGCGCGGTCGGACTCGTAGAGCGGGACCCACTGGGTGAGGAGGCCGCCGGGGTTGAGGCGGGCGCGGCAGAGCGCGAAGTATTCGAGGGAGTAGAGGACGGCGGAGCCTTTGACCCAGGGGTGGATGGGGTCGGAGGTGATGAGGTCGAATTTCTCGGTCGTGGTGGCGATGTAGTGGCGGGCGTCGTCGTGGACGATCTGCACGCGGGGGTCGCGGACGACGTGGTGGTTTTCCGCGCCGAAGTAGGTGGCGACGACGCCGGGGATGAGGGGCTCGATGTCGCAGATGACGATGCGCTCGATGGACGGGTGGAGGACGAAGGAGCCGGCGGT
Source organism: Opitutaceae bacterium (assembly GCA_044375835.1). GTDB lineage: Bacteria > Verrucomicrobiota > Verrucomicrobiia > Opitutales > Opitutaceae > ER46. Next base: position 952 of record JBILLY010000889.1, on the reverse strand, counting down.
GACGCCGGCGCCGCAGCCGACAATGAGGACGGATTTGGGGGCGCGGTGGAGGAGGGCGGGCAGGTGGGCGAGCAGGCGCTGGAGGCGCATGTCCTGCTCGATGCTGGAGGCTTCGGTCTTGCCGCTGACGTGGAAGAAGCGGGCGCCGCCGGGGGTCTCGGAGACGGCGACGGAGGAGTTCATGCCTTCGCCGAAGTAGAGCGGGCGGGCGTCGTAGTCGGTGGTGGCGATTTGGCGGCCGTAGGCGACGAGTTGCCAAGGGATGCGCGGGAGCGAGAGAGCGGCGAGCACGGCGACGGCGGCGGCGGCGGCGAGCAACGCGAAGTCGGCGCGGCGCGCGGGGCGCAGGGCGAGGGCGGCCGCGAGCAGCGAGGTGCCGAGGAGCACGACGTGGGTGTGGCGGGTGCCGAGCAGGGGGATGAGCACGAGGCCGCAGCCGACGGCGCCGAGGATGGCGCCGAGGGTGTTGGCGGCGTAGGCGCGGCCGACGAGGCGGGCGGGGTCGGCGTCGGCCGGGCGGAGGGCGGCGAGGGCGAGCGGGAAGCTGGCGCCCCAGCAGACGGCGGCGGGCAAAATGGCGAAGGCGCAGCGGATAAGGTCGAACTGGAACTTGGCGCCGAGCGAGACGGTGGCGGCGGCGGGATTGACGGGCAAAGCGGGCAGCGCGACGGCGATGGCGTAGGCGGCCCAGGCGAGGGTGATGATCTGGGCGGCTTGGCAGCCGGCGAGGGCGAGGGCGGGGCGGGCGAGGCGGCGGGAAAGCGCGGCGCCGGCGCCGCTGCCGAGGGCGAGGCCGACGAGGAAGACGGCGAGGATGATCGCAAACGTGTAGACGGTGGCGCCGAGGAGGAGGGACAGTTGGCGGGCCCAGACGACTTCGGCGGCGAGGGCGCTGAAGCCGGAGAGCGCGAGGGCGGCGTGGAGCAGGGCGGGGGACGGAAGACGGGGAGCG
>JBILLY010000016.1:0-16504 GCA_044375835.1 Opitutaceae bacterium | reverse complement strand
ACATCGTGCTGCAGGCCGACGCACGGCTGCGCGCCCAGCGCACGCTGCGGGACGCGATTTTCCGCCGGGCCGACGAGGCCGCGGTGCGCGCCGCGGCCGACGGCGTGGGGCGGACGCTGAGCGACGGCGCCGTGCTGCGCACCCGGATCCTCTCCGAGGTGCTGCCCGAACTCACGCCGGCGCAGCAGGCGGCGTGGCGCGCGTTGCTCGAACGGATCGACGACCGCGTCGACGCGTTTTTCGCGACGAAACTCTAGGCGCGCGGGCCGACGGACGCCGGGGCGAGGCCGCGAAACGGCGCGGTCAACTCCACCGGGAGCGGCGGCGTGCCGCCCGGCTGCGTGCAAACGTAGGCGGCGAGCGCAACCGCCCGCCGGTGCACGAGATCGAGCGGCCAACCCGCGACCAGGCCGAGGGCAAGCGCGGCGGTGAACGAATCGCCGGCGCCGACGGTGTCGGCCACCGCGACGGTCTCGCCGCGCAGCTCCGACCACGTGCCCCCGGCGAACAGGACGCTGCCGCGGGCACCGCGCGTGAAAGCGACGGCGCGCAGCGGGAACCGGGCGGCGAGCGCGGCGAGTTGCGCGCGCTCGTCGCCGCCGAGGCCGAACTGCGCGGCGAGGACCGGCAATTCGGCGTCGTTGATTTTCAGGACGTCGGCGCGCGCGAGCGACGCCGCGATGACCTCCGGGGCGTGGTAGTGCTGGCGCAAGTTGACGTCGAAGACGCGAAGCGCGTCCGGGCGGGCGGCGGCAACCAAGCCGAGCAGCGCGGCGCGGGCGGCGGGAGCACGCTGCGCGAGCGTGCCGAAGCACAGCACGTCGGCGCGCGCGACCGCGGCGTGGGCGGCGGCCGAGCCCGCGAGGCGATCCCAGGCGACGTTTTCATGGATCACGTAGCGCGGCTGGCCGTCGGCGCCGAGTGCGACGGAGACGGTGGAAGTCGGGGCGGCGGGGTCGATCTCGACGCCGGCGACGTCGAGCCCGAAGGCCTGCAGGCGGTCGAGCAGATCGCGGCCGACGGCGTCGCGGCCGACGCGCGACACGACGGCGGCCCGGGCGCCGAGCGCGGCGGCGTGATAGGCGAAATTGGCCGGGGCGCCGCCGAGCTGGCGGCCGCCGGGCAAGAGGTCCCAGAGCACCTCGCCGAGACCGACGACGGCGACGCTCATGCGCGCTCCCTCCGGACGCTCGGGGCGGCAAGCCGGGCGGCGACGGCAATCGCGGGGTGGCGACGGGGCGAAGACGGGGGACAGGGCATGGGCGCGACAGTGGCGGACGCGCGACGGGTTGACGAGCGCGGTGGAGCGCCGGCGCGGCGCGGACGAAAGTCCGTAACGCCGGCCGGCTGCCGGACGTTCAGGGCGGGTGATGCACCGCGGAGCAGCTTCCCTCCCCTTCCCCGGCCGGCCGGACGCGCCGGCCTTCCGGCCGTGAACTGCGCGCTTGCCACCGTCGGCGGGCACTTCGCTCCCTTGCAGGCGATGACCGAGCCCGCCGCCGAATCGGACGAAGGCCTGGTCGCCGCCACGCGCAACGGCGACGACGAGGCCTTCGGGCGGCTCGTGCGGCGGCACCAAGGCATGCTCGCGGGTTTGCTGCACCGCTTCGCCGGGCGGCCGGCGGACGTGGAGGATCTGGTGCAGGAGACCTTCGTGCGGGTGTATCGGCAGCTCCCGCGCTGGCGGCCGGAAGCGCCGTTCGTGCACTGGTTGCGGCGCGTGGCGGTCAATGTGGGTCGCGACTACTGCCGCGCGCGCGCGCGCCGGCCCGCGGGCGAATTGCTGGACGAGAACCTGGTGCAACCCGACGCGATCGACGCGCAGGCGGCCCACGCGGCGGCCGGCGAAGTGCGCGCGGTGCTGGCCCAGCTGCCACCGGACGATTGTGCGCTGCTAACGCTGCATTTTCTCGAAGGCATGACCTTCCCCGAGATCGCGGGCCATTTCGGCTGGTCGACCGTGGCCACGCGTGTGCGGGCTTTCCGTGCCCGCGGAAAACTGCAAAAACTCCTCCGTCGCCATGGCTACGAACCCTGATCACCCGTCGTCCGGCCGCCCCGCCCAAGGCTCTTCCTGGTCCGACCGCGTGCGGCTCGCGCGGCGGTCCGAGCCGCCCGTGATCGACGTCCAGCACCGCGTCCGCGCGGCAATCGCGCGCGATCAGACCGGAGCCGGCGGCGCGGCCGTGGAAGACGGTTGGAGCGTATTTGCGGCGATTTTTGCCGGGCCCCGGGTGCTGATCCCCGGCGCGACGTGCGCGTTGCTCGGGGCGCCGTGCGCGCTGTGGCTGTTGGTGGCGGAACTCGGTCAATTGGACGCGTGGGCGCGATTCATGGTCATCGGAGGGCTGCCGCCGTGGCTGGCGGCGCTGGTCACATGAGCTGGTCCGTCCGCACGAAATCGCTGTTGGCCGGCGGGCTGTTGCTCGGGGTCGGTTTCTCGCTCGGCGGCGTGGCGGGCGTCTGGGGGGCATCGCGCCTGCTCACGCAGTTTCTCAGTGTCTCACCCGACGCGCCGGGCATCGCCGACTACCTGCTCGACGACCTGGAGGCCGACTTGGTGCGGCAGCTCGACCTGACCCCGAGCGAGCGGATCGCGGTCGCGGCCGAGATGCGGGCGACCGTGGCGCAAACGAAGCGGCTGCGGGCCGAAAACACGCTGCGACTACGCGCGATCTTTTCCGATTCAATGGAGCGGATGGCGTCGAAAATGGCGCCCGAGAAAGCGGCGCGTTTCCGCGAGATGACGGAGCGGCGGTTGCGCCGGCTGGGGCTCGAAGCGCTGCTCGAGGAGAGGAAGCCGGCCGCCGCGGCGCCGGCACCGTAGACACCGGGCGGTCCGCCCGGGAGTGTTCGGAGCACGTTCGAGCGCAACGGACGGCCGACGGAGCTGGCCGCGCGCCCAGGAAGATCCGGCACGCGCGCGCAGCCGCGGGATGATCGCCGCGTGGCTCAAACATTCCGGCTGCGCCGGCGCCGGAGCGCGAGCAGCAGCGCGCCGAGCGAGGTCCAGAAGGCGACCGTGGCGGGCTCGGGAATCGCGGACGGCGTGACGAAGCCGAGCGAGGAAATCGCGGCCGGCACGAGCACGCCGTCGAGGTCGAACTGGATCAGGGCCAGCTGCGCGGGCGTGAGCGCCGACGAGGTGGTGCCGAAGCGCAGCACGTCGAGACTCGTGGTGTAGTTGGTCACGCGCAGCGTGCCGCCCCAGGACAGCGCCGAGCTGTCGGCGAAGGAAAATGTCGTGGGCAGCGTGGTCGAGGAGTGGAACTGCAGCACGGAGGGCGAGGCGACCGCGAGGGTGCCGAGCGTTTCGGTGCCGAGACCGGCGAGGTTGGAGCTGAAGCCGAAGGTGCCGCCGGCCAACTCGACGGGCATCGTGTCCGCGACGAGATCGATGCCCTCGTCGAGCAGAAGGAGCGAGCCGGCGGTGACGCGCAGTGTGCCGGTGAAGGTCTGGGCGGCGGAGAGCGTGAGTGTGCCGGTGCCGCTGTGGGTGAGGCCGCCGGTGCCGGAGAGCGAACCGGAGAATTCGGTGTTGGCGGCGGACGCGGAGAAGACGCGGCCGCTGCCGAGCGAGATCGCGGCGGTGCCGGAGAGGCCGGAGCCGGCGACGGTGAGGCCGCCGTTTTCGAGGAGGATATTGCCGGTGCCGGAGACACCTCCGACGGTCTCGGTCGAGCCGCCGAGGCGCAGCGTGGTGCCGGCGGCGAGCGACACGGCCGATGTATCCGGAATGGCCGCACCGCCGGTGACGGCGAGCGTGCCGGCGAGGATGCGGGTATCGCCGGTGTAGGTGTTGGCGCCGGACAAGGTGAGCGTGCCCTCGCCGGCCTTGGTGAGGCCGACGGAGAACGTGGTGGTCACGGGACCGACGGTGACGCTGTTGTCGACGATCTTGGTGGCGACGGCTAGGTTGCCGCGCACGTAGGCGACGAGATCGCGCGCGGTGCTGTTGCTCGTGAGCGTGCCGCCGGTGATCGAGGCGGTGCCGGCGCCGACGGCGAGCAGGCCGCCGCTGGTGAGGCGCAGTTGGTTGGAGGAGCCGCCGAGAGAAAGCGCGAAATCGCCGGCGGAGGCGTCGAGCGCGAGGGAGTTGCGCGTGGTGGAGGCGGCCGAGAGTGTCTGGCCGGCGGAGAGGCGGACGTTGTCGGTCGCGGCGCCGGACGTGAGGCTCGAGGCGTAGCCGCCGTAGGCGACGATGTTGCCGGAGCCGTCGAGAGCGGCCCAGTGGTTGCCGACGACGGCGTAGCCGCCGAGGAGGCCGTTGGTGTTGGCGGCGGACGTGAAGCGCGCGGTGCCGTCGCCGGTGAATTCGAGCGCGGTGCCGGCGAGGCGCGTGAGGCCGGTGAAGGCGAGCGACGCGGGGACACCGGAGGTGCGCGTGACGTCGATGCGGGATTGGCCGGAGTTCAGGTTGAGTGCGCCGGTGGTCTCGGCGATCGCGGAGGAGCCGTGGCCGAGGAGCGTGAGCGTGCCGCCGTTGAGCACGACGGGGCGGGCGTCGCCGAGGCGGGAGGCGAGCGCGGTGCCGGAGTTGTCGAGGAGGAGCGTGGCCCCGGCGCCGACGGTGACGGCGGAGTTGAGGAGCGAGCCCAGGCCGGCGAGCTTCAGCGTGCCGCCGGTGACGACGGTGGCGCCGCTGTGGGTGTTGGCGCCGGCGAGCGTCTGCGTCGCGGCGCCGGTCTTCGCGAGGATGAGCGTGGCGGAGCCGTTGTCCTCGAGCCGGCCGGCGAAAGTCGAGTCGGCGGTGCCGGCAAGCGTGAGCGTGTGCGGGTTGAGGCCGGGGCGCACGGTGCCGCCGGTGTCGCCGCCGCCCTCGAGACCGCCGATGATCGCGACGAGCGTCGAGAAGTCGAACGAGAGTATGGCGCCGGCGATGTCGCTGAGCGTGTAGAGGGTGCCGGCGTCGCTGAAAACAGTGCCGGTCAGGGCGAGTTCGCCGGCCTGGACCTGGACGCCGTTGAGTCCGGTGAGGGCGCCGCTGAAGGTGAGTTTGCCCGCGCCCTTTTTCACGAGCGTGGTGGCGGTGTTGCCCACGAGGCTCGTGACGGCGATCAAGGCGGGCGAGGCGGCGTCGAGGGTGAAGGTGGAGGTGTTGGCGGTGATCACCGCCTGCGTGTCGGCGGCGGGCGCGAGGCTGTAGCCGGGGGCGGAGAACGTGAGGCCGGTGGCGACGACGGCGGTGACCGTGACGCTGCCCCCGGTGCCGCCAAACGTGGCCGCGGCGCCGGCAAGCGGCCACGCGACCTGAGTGGAGCCGTTGAACCAGGCGAGGTTGCTCTGGTTGAGGTTCCACGTGCCGGTGCCGCCGGCGCCGCCGGGGCCCCAGACGAACTGGGCCGGAAGCGGCGCGGCGAGAAACGGCAAAGCGGCGAGCGCGAGCCGGCGGAAGGCGGCGGCGGGGCGAGACGGGCGGACGGGCGACATGGCCCGCGTTGAACGCCGCCGCGGGCGGAAGCGTTACACGTTCTTTTTCAGCGCATGCTTGCCGGGGCAGGCGCAGTCGTGGCCGCAGCCGGGCGTGCGGCGCTGGGCGAGGGCGCGCAGCGTCAGCCAGATCGCGGCGACGGCGACGACGGCGAGGGCGGCGAGCGTCTGGAGTTCGGGCGACATGGGCTCAGAAGCCGAGGGCGCGCCCGCCCTGGAAGACGACGAAGGAGAGGAGCCACGCGAAGCCGGTCATGTAACCGAGCTGGAAGAGCGGCCAGCGCCAGGAGTTGGTTTCGCGGCGGACGATCGCGATCGTGCTGATGCACTGCATCGCGAAGACGTAGAAAATCATCAGCGTGAAGCAGACGAGCGGCGTGAAGAGCGGGCGACCGTCGGGCCACTTGGCGGCGAGCAGGGCCTGGCGCAGCGGCGCGGTGTCTTCGTCGGAGGCTTCGGCGTTGAAGACGACGCCCATGGTGGAGACGAAGACCTCGCGGGCGGCGAAGGAGCTGATGAGGCCGATGCCGATCTGCCAGTCGAAGCCGAGGGGCTTGATGGCGGGCTCGAGGGCGTGGCCGGCGCGGCCGGCGAAGCTCTGGGCGAGCTGCTGCTGGGGCGTCGCGCCGTCGGGGGCTTTTGGATACGCGGAGAGGAACCAGAGCACGATGCTGATGCCGAGGATGACGGTGCCGGCGCGGCGGAGGAAAATCCACGCGCGTTCGAGCATGTGGAGGGCGACGTCCTTGAAGCCGGGCAGGCGGTAGGGCGGCAGCTCCATGATCATCAGCGGCGGTTCGCCCTTGAGGAGCGTGCGTTTGAAGAGCCACGCGAAGCCGAAGGCGCCGAAGGTGCCGAGCGCATACATGAGGAGCATGATGCCGATCTTGGTGCCGACCGGGACCTGGTCGCCGGGGACGAGCGCGGCGATCATGAGCAGGTAGACGGGCAAGCGCGCCGAGCAACTCATGAGCGGCGCGACGAGAATGGTGACGAGGCGGTCTTTCTGATCCTCGATGGTGCGCGTGGCCATGATGCCCGGGATGGCGCAGGCGTAGGAGCTGAGCAGCGGGATGAAACTTTTGCCGTTGAGGCCGACGCGGCTCATCAGGCGGTCCATGATGAAGGCGGCGCGGGCCATGTAGCCGGTGCTTTCGAGGAGCCCGATGAAGAAGAAGAGAATCAAAATCTGCGGGAGAAACACGACCACGCCGCCGACGCCGGCGATGGCACCGTCGGTGATGAGGTCGCGGAGGTCGCCTTCGGGCATGGCGGCTTTGACCTGATCGGCGAGCGCGGCGAGGCCGTCCTCGATGAGGCCCATCGGATACTCGGCGAGCGTGAAGATGCTGAGAAACAGCGCGGCCATGATGCCGCCGAGCGTGAGCCAGCCCCACACCGGATGCGTGGCGAAGGCGTCGATCCGATCGGAAACGCTGGGCCCGGCGTCAACGGCGGCCGGCGTGACGACTTCGCCGGCGATGCGGCCGATGACATCGTAGCGGGAATTGACGAGCGTGCCGGCCCAGTCGGTGCCGTCGGCGGACCAGCGTTGTTGCCAGATTTTCAACACCTCGGCGGTGCGGGCGTGGAGGGGCGTCGATCCGGCGACGCGGACGGAATCCTGGTCGGTGAGGAGCAGCAGCGCTTCGGCGCGGGCGATGAGCGGCGGTTTGCCGTCGTGCGCGGTGAGCGAGGACTGGAGCTCGGCGACGGCGGGCGCGATGCGGGCGGGGACATCCCACGCGTGCTTCGACAGCGGGAGGTCGGCCCGGCTCATCGCGAGCTTGAGGTCGATGAGGCCTTTGCCGTGGACGGCCTCGCAGGGGATGACCGGGACGCCGAGGGCCTCTTCGAGGCGTTCCGGGTGGACCTGCAAGCCGGCGGTGGCGGCGAGGTCCATCATGTTGAGGACAACGATGACGGGGCGCCCGAGATCGAGGATCTGGTGAACGAGGTAAAGGTTTCGTTCGAGGTTGCTGGCGTCGACGATGCAGAGGATGCGGTCGGGCAGCGCGGTGTCGGCGCGGCGACCGAGGAGGACATCGCGGGTGACGGCTTCGTCGGGCGAGCGGGCGGCGAGCGAATAGGCGCCGGGCAGGTCGATGACGGTGATGGGCTGGCCGTGCTGCGAGTAGGCGGTGCCGACCTTTTTCTCGACGGTGACGCCGGGATAGTTGCCGACCTTTTGTTTCAGGCCGGTCAGGGCGTTGAAGAGTGTGCTCTTGCCGCAGTTGGGATTGCCAACGAGGGCGTAGACGGGGGTGCGGCCGGAAGCGGCGGTCGGGGCGGCGGAGATGTGGGGCGGCAGGGCCATGTCACGGGGTCGGTTCGACGATCACGTGGTCGGCTTCGGATTTGCGCAGGGTCAGGTGGTAGCCGCGGAGCTTGATCTCGAGGGGATCGCCGAGCGGCGCGGTGCGGATGAGCGTGAGGCGAGTGCCGGCGAGCAGGCCCATCTCGCGGAGGCGGACGAAGGCGGTGCCGGTCGCGGGAAATTCACGCACGACGGCGGTGGCGCCGACGGACAACTCCGAAAGTTTCATGAGGCGGGGCGGCCGCGTCAGAAGCGGCCGGCGGGTTCGACCATGATGCACATGGCGGCGCTGTGGCTGAGGGCGATGCGGGTGCCGTTGACCTGGCAGATAAACGGGCCCTGGCCGCCGATTTTGGTGACGAACGCCGACTCACCGAAACCCATCTCGCGCACGCGCTGGCAGAAGTCGGAGTTGCCCGTGAGTTCCCGGACGCGCCCGCGCGAACCAGCCGGGAGCTGGCAGAGCGGAAGGACCGGGAGAGGGGGCGACGAGTGCATCCGAAGCGGGGAGACGGCGGGACTGAGACTCGGTTTCAGTGAGGGCGCAAGAAAAAGGCCCGAGCGCGGGAGCGGTCGAGCCTCGGAAAGGGGTTAGCGGCGGCGGCGTTTGACGGCGAGCTGCACGCCCGAATAGCGCACGAGGTTCTGCAGGTTCTCGTATTGCTGCGGGTCGATGTTCTTGGCGTCGGCGAGTTCCCGTTCGGCGCGCTTGAGGGCGTCTTCGACGGCTTTCTCGTCGATCTTCTCCTCGGTGATAGCGTGTTCGGCGAGGACGCGGACGGTGTCGCCGTCGATCTGGGCGAAGCCGCCGCTCACAGCGAGGAGCTGTTGGGCGTTGCCCTTGGTGACGCACAGTTCGCCGTGCTCGACTTGGGTGAGCAGCGGGATGTGGCCGGGCAGCACGCCGATCTCGCCCTCGACCGTCGGGATGACGACGGAGTCGATGGTGTCGGAGTAGACCTTCGCTTCCGGGGTGACGATTTCGAGAGTTAAGGGCATTTGGTCTTAACCACGAAAAACACTAAAGGCACGAAACAGATCCTTCGCTTTGCTCAGGATGACAGGTTCGGAGGATTTAGTGTAATCCGTGTATTTCGTGGTTTGTCCGAGTTACTTCTTCCCGGCGGCGGCGATGACTTCGTCGATGCCGCCCTTCATGTAGAAGTCGCCCTCGGCCACGTGGTCGAGTTCGCCGGCGAGGAGCATCTTGAAGCCACGGACGGTCTCCTTGACGGGGACGTATTTGCCGGGCGTGCCGGTGAAGACTTCGGCGACCGCGAACGGCTGCGAGAGGAGGCGCTGGATCTTGCGGGCGCGGTAGACGGTGAGCTTGTCCTCGGGGGAGAGCTCATCGAGACCGAGAATCGCGATGATGTCCTGAAGGTCCTTGTAGCGCTGGAGGACGCGCTGCACTTCGCGGGCAACCTTGTAGTGCTCTTCGCCGACGATGTCGGGCTGGAGGGCCTTCGAGACGGAGGCGAGCGGATCGACGGCGGGATAGATGCCGAGCTCGGCGATGGAGCGCTCCAGCACGATGGTGGAGTCCAAGTGCGCGAAGGTGTTGGCCGGCGCGGGGTCGGTCAAATCGTCCGCGGGCACGTAGACGGCTTGCACGGAGGTGATGGAACCCTTCTTCGTCGAGGTGATGCGCTCCTGGAGGAGGCCCATCTCGTTGGAGAGCGTCGGCTGGTAACCGACGGCCGAGGGAGAACGGCCGAGGAGCGCGGACACTTCGGAACCGGCCTGCGAGAAGCGGAAGATGTTGTCGATGAAGAGCAGCACGTCCTGGTTTTTCTCGTCGCGGAAGTATTCCGTCATCGCGAGGGCCGAGAGGGCGACGCGCATACGGGCGCCCGGCGGCTCGTTCATCTGGCCGTAAACGAGCGCGACCTTGGACTTGCCGAGGTCCTTCTGGTTGATGACGCCGGCCTCGGACATTTCGTGGTAGAGGTCGTTGCCTTCGCGCGAGCGCTCACCGACGCCGGCGAACACGGAGTAACCACCGTGGGCCTTGGCGACGTTGTTGATGAGCTCGAGAATGACGACGGTCTTGCCGACGCCGGCACCACCGAAGGCGCCGGCCTTGCCGCCCTTGATGAAGGGACAGATCAGGTCGATGACCTTGATGCCCGTCTCGAGGATCTGAGCCTTGGTGTCCTGCTCGGCGAGAGCCGGGGCGGGACGGTGAATCGGGTAGCGCTTGGTGTGCGGGACCGGGCCCTTGCCGTCGACGGGCGTGCCGGTGACGTCGAAGATGCGGCCGAGGATGCCCTCGCCGACGGGGACGGAGATGGGGGCGCCGGTGTTGGCGACGGGCATGCCGCGCACGAGGCCTTCGGTCGAAGACATGGCGATGGCGCGGACCAGACCTTCGCCGAGGTGCTGCTGGACCTCGAGGGTCAGCGTCTCCTTCTTGCCGGCGACAGTAAAGTCGACGGTGAGAGCCTGGTAAATGGGCGGGATGGTGCTCTCGGCGAACTGGACGTCGACGACGGCGCCGATGACTTGGACGATTTTGCCTTGATTGCTCATGACGGAGACGGTGGGCGGGGGATGCTAAAGGATCAGGTGGTGGCAAACGAGGCGGCGGCGATCTCGAGGATTTCCTGCGTGATGCCGGCCTGGCGGGCCTTGTTGTATTCGAGAGTGAGGTCGCCGATCAGCTTGGTGGCGTTGTCCTTCGCGGTCTTCATCGCGACCATGCGCGAGCTGTGCTCGGAGGCCTTGGCGTCGAGGATGTGCTGGTAGATCTCGCGGTTGACGTAGAGCGGGAGCAGGGCGTCGAGCACGCTCTGGGCATCGGGCTCGAACTGGATCTCGCGCTCGTCGGTGCGGGCGGTGCCGCCGGCATCGGCGCGGAGGTCGGCCACGACGGCGGCGAGGCTCTGCAGCGGGAGCAGCGGGAGATTCGTCGGCGTCTGGATGAGGGTGTTGCGGAAGTGCGGATAGATGAGCTCGACGGTGTCGACGGCGCCCTCGAGATACTGCTTCACCATGAACTCGGCGACGGTCTTGACCTCGGCAAACGGGACACGGTCGGAGACGGTGAAGTCGGCGAGAAGGTCGCGGCGGGTGCGGGCGAGGAACTGGGCGCCCTTGCGGCCGATGACGGTGTATTTGGCGGGTTCCTTGATCTCGGTGACGAGCTTGAAGAGGTTGGCGTTGAGCGGACCGCAGAGGCCCTTGTCCGTAGTGACAAGGATGATACCACGGACCTTGACGTCGCGGCGGGTGAGGAACGGGTGGTGGGACTCCTCGACGCGGCCGGCGACGGCGGCGAGCATCTCGGCCATGAGACCGGCGTAGGCGCGGCCGGCGAGGGCGGCCTGCTGCGCCTTCTTCATCTTCGAGGCCGCGACCAGCTCCATCGCCTTGGTGATCTGGCGGGTGTTCTTGACCGACTTGATGCGTCGGCGGATGTCGCGAAGGGAAGCCATGCGGGGAGTAGCGAGTAGTGGGTAGCGGGTGGTGAGTCGACGTCAGCGGGCGTAGGGTCTGGTCATGCGCGCTGCTCGATGCCGGCTACTGGTTGCGCAATTACTTGGCGGCGAAGGAAGCCTTCCACTCGTCGGCGGCGGCCTTGAGACCGGACTCGATTTCGTCGGTCAGCTTGGCCTCGGTGCGGATCTTGGTGAGGAGATCGGACTTCCGGGTGGTGAGGAAGTCCTTGAGGGAGTTGGCGGCGGCGACGATGGACTTTACCTCGATGGAATCGAAGTAGTTCTTCTGGAGCACCCAGAGGACGGAGGCCTGGACCTCGATCGCGATGGGGTTGAGCTGGGGCTGCTTGAAGAGTTCGACGATGCGGGCGCCGCGGTCGAGGGTGGCTTTGGTCTTCGCGTCGAGGTCGGAACCGAACTGGGCGAAGGCAGCGAGTTCGCGGAACTGGGCGAGCTCGCCCTTGAGTTTGCCGCCGACCTGCTTGGTGACCTTGATTTGGGCGGAAGAACCGACGCGCGAGACGGAGAGACCGACCGACACGGCGGGACGGATGCCCTGGTTGAAGAGGTCGGTCTCGAGGAAGATCTGGCCGTCGGTGATCGAGATCACGTTCGTCGGGATGTAGGCGGATACGTCGCCGGCTTGGGTCTCAATGATCGGGAGCGCGGTGAGCGAGCCCTTGCCGTCGAGGCGCGCGGCGCGCTCGAGCAGGCGGGAGTGGAGGTAGAAGACGTCGCCGGGATACGCTTCGCGGCCGGAGGGGCGCTTCAGGATGAGCGAGATCTGGCGGTAGGCGACGGCGTGCTTGGAGAGATCGTCGTATACGATCAGCGCATCCATGCCGTTTTCCATGAACCACTCGCCGAGGGCCGCGCCGGAGAAGGGGGCGAGGTATTGGTTGGCGGGGTTGTCGGCGGCGGTGGCCGCGACGATGATGGTGTATTGCAGGGCGTCGGCGGCCTCGAGCGCGGAGATGGTGCGGACGACGTTGGACTGCTTCTGGCCGACGGCGACGTAGATCGAGTAGACCGGGCGGAAGTTTTTGTCGCCCGAGGCGAGGCCGACCTTGTTGATGCGGGCCTGGTTGATGATCGTGTCGATGCAGATCGTGGTCTTGCCGGTGCCGCGGTCGCCGATGATGAGTTCGCGCTGGCCGCGACCGATCGGGATCATGGAGTCGATGGCCATGATGCCGGTGAAGAGCGGCTGGGAGACGGATTTGCGGACGATGATGCCGGGGGCGATCTTTTCGACCGGGTAGGTTTCCTTGGAGTCGATCGGGCCTTTGCCGTCGATCGGGCGGCCGAGGGCGTCGACCACGCGGCCGAGCAGGCCCTTGCCGACGGGGATGGAGAGGAGCTTGCCGGTGGTGGAGACTTCGTCGCCCTGCTTGAGGTTGGAAACGTCGCCGAGCACGACGCAACCGACTTCGTCTTCCTCGAGGTTGAGCGCGATGCCGATGGCTCCGCCGGGGAACTGCACCATCTCGTTATACATCACGTCGGAGAGACCCTCGATCTTCGCGACGCCGTCGGCGACGGTGCGGATGACGCCGGTGTTCTTCTTGACCGCTTTGGTCGAGAGTTTGGCGATCTGTTGTTCGATTTGTTCGAGGACGGTGCTCATCGGATCGGGAAGGGATTGCGGAAAACGGGGCTGTAGTGGGTTGGCTTAGACGGCGGCGGCGAGGGCGCCGAGCTGGCTGGCAACGGAGGATTCGTAGACGTCGTCGCCGACGCGCACGCGGAGGCCGGCGAGCAGCGCAGGCGTAGCACGGGCGGTGCTGACGACAGGGCGTTGGTATTTGCGGGTCATCGCGGCGGCGATGGCGGCGAGCGTCGCGTCGGAGACGGACCCGGCATGCTCGACGACGGCTTGGCCGCGCGCGATCTCGGCGGCGACGAGCCGGTGGTAAGCGCGGAGCACGGCGGTCGTGTGCGCCGGGCGGGTCTTCTCTACGTATTGGAGCACACCGGCGACGCGATCGGCGGACAGGGCGCCGTCGACCAAGCTCAGCTTGAAGAGCTGCCGGGCGAGCTGGACGATTTGTTTTTTGCCGGAGGCCATGGGACGGCGCGCGTGGTGACGAAAAAGGGAAGCGGGACGGCGGCTCAGACGTTGGCGAGTTCGCGGGCGGCGGTCTCGTTGTAGGCGGCGCGGTCGGCGTCGGTGAGTTTCTTGGCGAGCACGCGCTCGGTGGTGGTCACGACGAGGCGGGCGATTTCGTTGCGGGCGTCGGCGAGCATCTTCTTGCGCTCGAGCTCGATCGCCTGCTGGGCCTTGGTGACGAGTTCCGCGGCCCGGGCGGTGGCCTCGGCCTGCTGCTTATCGCCGAAATCCTTGGCGGCCTTGCGGGCATCCTCGACGATGCGGGTGGCCTCGACGGAGGCTTTCTTGAGGATCGCGGCGCTCTCCTCCTGAGTGGCGGCGAGCTTCCGCTGCATCTCTTCCGCGCTCTTGATGCCGGATTCGATCTTCTTGTTGCGCTCCTCCATCGTCGCCGTGACGGGCTTGATGCCGAATTTGTAGAGGACGCCAAGGACGATCAGGAAACTGACGAGCTGCCAGATGACATACTTCAGCTCTAGGCCGAAACGTTCAGGGATGGACTGACCTGCTTCAGCGGCAGCGGCGAGGAAGAGAGGCAATGTCATGACAGGAACTTTTTGGCGGAAACAAAGATGGCGGCGCGACAGCTTGCCGCGCCGCCCACAAAATCAATTAGCCGAGGAACAGCGCGAGAATGCCGAGGCCTTCCGCGAGCGCCATGCCGATGATGGCTTGGACGAGAATCTTGCCGGAGGCGGCGGGATTGCGGCCAACGGCCTCAGCGGCCTTGAAGCCGATGAGTCCGACGCCGAGAGCGGCGCCGAGGAGGCCGAGGCCTTTGGTGATGCTGCCCGTCACGCCGGCGGCGGCGGTAGCTTGAGCGAGGATTTCTGGGATCATTGTCGGTATATCGGTTTTGTTGTTGGATCCGTCGTGCGCACTCTGGGCACGCTCCCGACGGAAAAGTTGTCAGTGCTTTGCGGCAGTGTGGGCGGCTGAATTTTCGTGGCCATCGCTGTGACCATGATCTTCGCCGTGCCCGTGGTCGCCGCCCTCGTGGTTGCAGAGCAGACCGATGTAGACCGACGTCAGGAGCGTGAAGACCAGCGCTTGGATCACGCCGACGAGCAGCTCCATGAAATAGAAGACAAAGAAGAAGCTCGTGCCGTGGAGCAGATTCTCACCGCCGAAGACGTTGCCGAAAAGTCGGACCGAAAGAGTGAAGGGGCGGATGACGATCGAGAAGACCTCGATGAAACCCACGACGAGGAAGACCAACGAAAGGACGGGATAGAGCCAGCCGGGCGTCTCGGCTTTGTCGGCCTTGTTGCCGAAGAGGTCCTTCACGATAAGCGCGGGGCCGGCGAATTTCAGAACAACAATCAACCACGCCCCAAAGGAGATCGCGGCAAGTGCGATGGTGCCGTTGAAGTCGGCGTTGTGCGGACGGATGAGTGGGCGCGTGAGGTGGAAGTGACCCGCGGCGTCGGTCGTTCCCCAACCCACCGTGCCCACGCCCGGCAGCAGCCCCATCCAGTTGTGGAAGAGAATGAAAATGAAAAACGTGATCAGCAGCGGGAACACCGCCGGGAACGCGGCCTTGCCGACGATCGGCTCGAAGATCCCGCGGAGGGCCTCGATGAGCGATTCGACGACCGCTTGGCCTTTCGACGGGACGATCGACGGTTTGCCGATGAGCCAGAGCACGAAGAACACGAGCAGCGCGGAGACCGTCCAGCCCGTGAGCATGCTGTTGGTGACGCCCGGAATGACTTCCACGGCCTTGGGCGCGACGCCTTCCGCGGCGAGCGGCGTAAGGCCGAAGACGGAGGCGGCGAGAAGGGTGAAGAGTTGGATGACCCGGGACATGCGTGCGCGATGCGAGTGGGAAGGGAAGCGAGGAGGAAAGTCACCGCCCCCCGCCTCCGTCAACCCCCGAAATCGCCCCTCCGGGACGAGCGGGGACAAATTAGGCCGAGGCCCTCGGGGAACCGTGTCGCTAATGGCGCCACGATCCGCGCACCCAAGCTACGCCCCGCCAGGGGCGCGGAGTTCGGCGATGAACGAGTGGTAGCCCTCTGCAGCCCGACTCTGAAAAACCGTCTCAAACTCGAAGGGCCAGGGCGCATCGACCAGCTGCCAGGCGGACGCGGCTTCCGCCACCGCGCGCGCTTCCCGGAAATAGGGTTCGAAATCGGTCCGGAAATGCAGGCGACAGCGGGGAGCAGCCCGGTGCGCGAGGTCTTCCAGGAATTCCGGCTGCAAGACGCGGTGCTTGTGGTGACGCAGTTTCGGCCACGGGTCGGGAAAGAGGACGAACACCGCAGTGATCCGGACCGAGGCCGGCATGGCCTCCAAAAAGAGCGAGGCCTCGGTGCGCAGGAAGTGCAGCGACCGGAGGCGCGCACGCTCCGCCTTCTTCCGGGCGCGCGCAATCCGGTCGCTCGCGATGTCCACCCCGATGCATACCCGCGTCGGATGCGCCGCCGCATACGCCGTCAAGAAATGTCCGTGGCCGCATCCCACCTCCCAGACGAAGTCCGCGGGCGCAGGCGCGATGGCACCAGCGTTCGTGCCCCCGCCGCCCGCATCCGATTGCGATGCGGCGGCAGCAGCCGGATCCGGCGGTCGAAAGATCGACGCCAGCTCGGCGCAGACAATTTCCCGCCGCTCGGCCAAAACGGATGCGAAATCGGTTTCTTTCATTACTCCCTTTACCAAATAAACTTAGGCCACTCCCCTGCCCCGCCTGGCTTCCAGCCAAATGAACAACACACTGATGTCCGCCGGATTTACGCCACTGATCCGGCTCGCCTGCGCCAGCGTCAGCGGTCGAATTTGCGCCAGCTTCTGGGCGCTTTCTTTTCTTAAGCCACGTATTTCCAGGTAATTGGCTTCCGCGGGCAGGCGAACCTGCTCCAGATGCGCCAGTTTCTCTACCTGGCGCGCCTCCCGCGCCAAATAGCCTTGGTAGGACACACGATACAAGACCTCTGCCTGAACCTCAGTCGACTCAGCGCGAAATGCCGAAGGCAACGCCTCCCCCACCCTACCCCGCCTGATTCCGTCAGCCCACGTGCCGCCACCGGCATCGCTGCGCTCACTCTCCAACCGGGTGCACCACCGTGTGATACCCGCCTGCTTGGCTTCGATACGAGCCAGGCGCGCCGCCGAAATCAGTCCATGACGCCGTGCGTGGTGCACCAAGCGCAGCTCCGCGCTCCCATGGTTGAACAGCAGCCGGTGCTCGGCGCGGCTCGTGAACAT
>JBILLY010000015.1:0-16564 GCA_044375835.1 Opitutaceae bacterium | reverse complement strand
CACCCCCCTCCGATCCTTCAACCGTCCACTGTCAGCTTTCAACTGGCGGCGCCCCGCGCCGCCCAGCCGCCCCGCGCCGCCGCCGCCACGCTTGCCGCCCCCCCGCTCCCCCGCTCTGCTCGCCCCATGGCCGTCCGCCGCGTCGTCATCGTCCTCAACCAAGCCAAGGCCCACTCCCAGCGCACCGCCGCCACCCTGCGCCATGTGCTCGACGCCCACGGCCTCGCCCAGGATTGGCGCGACACCCTCCCGCCCGGCCGCAAGGTCGTCCGCCACCTCGACGACCTCCGCACCTCCGACGCCGACCTCATCCTCGCCTGCGGCGGCGACGGCACCCTCCTCCAGACCGCCCACCGCGCCCGCGGCTCCGGCGTCCCCATTCTAGGCATCAACATCGGCTACCTCGGCTTCATCACCTCCGTGCCCGAGGCCCGCGTGAAATCCGCCCTCCGCCGCATTCTAGCCGGCGACTTCGTCGTCAGCCGCCGCACCGCCCTCGACGTCGACATCGAGACCGCCGGCCGCCACGCCGCCGGCTGGGCCCTCAACGACATCGTCATCTCCCGCGGCGCCAATCCCCACCTCATCGCCCTCGACGCCTGCATCGCCTCGCGCCCGCTCACCAAATACCGCTGCGACGGCCTCATCGTCGCCACGCCCACCGGCTCCACCGCCTACTCCCTCGCCGCCGGCGGCCCCATCGTCAGCCCCGAGTGCCAGGTCCTCACCATCACGCCGGTCTGCCCCCACGCCCTCACCAACCGCCCCGTCGTCATCGGCGCCTCCGAAACCATCGAGCTCAAACTCGCCCGCGGCTCCGGCGACGGCATGGTCCAGGCCGACGGCATGGACATTTCCGCCGTGGAAACCGCCAGCGTGATCCGCGTCAAAGCCTCCGCCGACACCGTGCCGATCGCGTTTCTCCCCGAGATCAACTACTACGACACGCTCGCCTCGAAGCTCGGCTGGACCGGCGACGGCCTCCGCCGCTGAGCCTCGCTCCGAAGGGTAGGGCGAGGCGTCCCCGCCGAGCCGTCGCACACCCACGGTTGCCACCGCCACAGAATTCGCGCACCGCCCCACGTCACTCATCCCTCATCCCTCATCCCTCATCCCTCATCCCTCATCCCTCATCCCTCATCCCTCATCCCTCATCCCTCATCCCTCATCACTCGTCACTCGTCACTCGCCCCACGTCATCCGTCATTCGTCATTCGCCCCTCGCCCCTCGTCACGCGTCTTCATCCACCCGCTCATAGGTCTTCGCAAAAATGTCCGGCTTGCACGCGTAGTGCTCCCCGTGCACGCCGCGGATCACGAAATCCCCCGGCGTCACCAGCAGCCAGCCCTCGAGGGTCTTGATCGCCCCCAGCCGCCCGCGGTCCGCCTCCGCTGCCAGCGGCACGCTCGCCGGCACCGGAAACGTCACCGCCGGATGATCGCCCGGCTTCCACCAGGGCGAGGCTTCGATCACGACAGGGATTTTGCGGTATTTCATCGATAACTCCTTTCGGTCCAAATCGGCCTTCGCTGCACGGTTTTCAGCCCGCTCTTTCCGCCCGCCCGTCCGCCGGGCCGTCGCTCACTTCGACCCCGGCCGCGCGCATCTGCTCCACCGCGCGGGCACAATCGCCCGGCGCCAGCTCCACCCCACGGCAGCCGTCGAGCCGGAGGATCGTCCGGAAACCCAAAAACCGCGCGTCCAGCGCCGTCGCCTTCACGCAGTAGTCGGTCGCCAGACCCATGATCGTTACCGCGGTCACGCCGCGCTCGCGCAAGTAGTCGCCGAGCCCCGTCGCCCGTCGGCGCCCGTTGTCGAAGAAGCCGCTGTAGCTGTCCACCGCGCGATCCGTGCCTTTCGGAAACACCCGCGCGATCCGCGTGCGGTCCAGCGCTGCCGCCAACTCCGCGCCCCGCGTGCCCTGCACGCAGTGCACCGGCCACAGCACCTGCGGCAGCCCGCCCAGCTCAGCCAGCTCGCCCACGCGTCCGCCCGGCCGGTTGGCCGCGAAGCTCCCGTGGTCCGCCGGGTGCCAGTCCTGCGTCGCCACCGTGAGCGCAAAATCCTCCTGCCCCCGGTTCGCCGGCGCGATGACTTCGTCGCCCCGCGGCACCGCCAGCGCGCCGCCGGGCAAAAAATCGTTCTGCAGATCGACCAAGATGAGTGCGTGCATGGCAGTCAGACTTCGAAGTTGAACCCCGCCTTCTTCAGCCGACGGTAGGCCGCCTCGTCGAACCGGTAGAGCCGCGCCGCCCGGTGCGCCACGTCCTGCTGGATCTCCTCCGTGTCGGCCAGCAGACCCATGCCGAGGATTTTTTTGCGGAAGTTCCGCTTGTCCAGCGGCTGCTCGAGGATCGTCTCGTAGAGGCGCTGCAGCTCCGACAGCGGAAACTTCTCCGGCAGCAGCTCGAAGCCCACCGGCTCGTAGCGGATCTTCGCCTTCAGGCGCCGCAGCCCCGTCTCCAGGATTTCCTCGTGGTCGAAGGCCAGCGCCGGCAAATCCGCCACCGGAAACCACGCCACGTTCTTCGCGTCGCTCGCCGCCCGCACCGCGTGCCCCGCCAGCGCCACCAGCGCGTAATAGGCCACGCTGATCACCCGCTCCCGCGGGTCCCGCTTCGGCGCGCCGAAGGTGTAGAGCTGCTCCAAATACAGGCCCTTGATCCCCGTCTCCTCCTCCAGCTCGCGCCGCGCCGCCTCCTCCAGCCCCTCGTCGATCTCGACGAAGCCGCCGGGCAGCGCCCACTTGAGCCGGTAGGGCGCCTGCTCCCGCTGGATCAGCAGCACCTTCAGGTCGGCGTCGTCGAAACCGAAGACCACGCCGTCGACCGTCACGGCGGGATGCGGATGTTCGTAGGTGTGCGGCATGGCGGAAGGGAGATTGGCTCTAGAGTGTGTTATTTTAACACGAAGGCAAGCCAGTGGTGTCGTTTTTACACGAAGAAAAGTTTGCGCTCAGCGCAGCGCGGCGAGCTCGCGCGCGAAGCCGCCCGAGAGGATCGGGAAACGGCACCACGTCTTCGGGTCGAGGTTCTCGTCGTCGAGGTGGAACGAGGGCGCGTAGCGCTCCCGCTTCCATTGGTTGCGGCTCCAGAGTCGGAAAAACCGCTCCACCCACCCGCGCAGCCGCTCCCGCGGGTGCGCCGGAAACTGCAGCGCCACCAAGTCCAGCACCTCCGCCGGACTGCGCTTGTCGCGGATCGCCGCGCGCTCGCAGGCGTCGAGCACGTCGT
Organism: Opitutaceae bacterium; assembly: GCA_044375835.1. Taxonomy (GTDB): domain Bacteria; phylum Verrucomicrobiota; class Verrucomicrobiia; order Opitutales; family Opitutaceae; genus ER46. Next base: position 13,330 of record JBILLY010000015.1, on the reverse strand, counting down.
AGGGCATCAGGTCGTCCTCGTCCGTCTGGTGCCGGTCCGCCGGCCGCAGCTCCGCCGTCGGCGCCTGCACGTTCACCGCCGCCAGCGCCGGCAGCGGCCCGCTGCCCTCGGGTCCTCGGTGCTCCAGCCAGACCAGCCAGCGCCGCAGGTAGGCTTTGTCGATCCCCGCGATCGGGCTCAGCCCGCCCGAGGTGTCGCCGTCCATCGTCGCGTAGCCGACCGCCGCCTCCGAGCGGTTGCTCGTCGCGAGCAGCAGCGCATTGCGCAAATTCGCCAGCAACCACACGCCGGGCGACCGCACCCGCGCCTGGATGTTCTGCAGCGCGATGTCGTCCGTCGCCCAGTCGAGCGGCCGCCCGATCACGCCCGCGATCCGCTCCGTGTAGCCGGTCACCAGCGCGTCGATCTCCAGCTCCAGAAACTCGGCGCCGACGCCCGCCGCCACACCCCGCGCCGCCGCCCGCGTCGTCTCCGAGCTGTGGCGCGTCGCCTGATACACGCCGCAGAGCAGCCGCCGCACGAGCGCGTCCTCGCCGGCCGCTCCCGCCGCCTCCGCCGCCGGCTCCGGCGCGAGCCCGAACCGCGCGCGCACCGCGTCGAGTCCGAGTTCGCGCGCCGCCAACCGCACCGCCAAGCCGGCCAGCGCCAACACCGCCGCCGAATCCGCCCCGCCGCTCAGCGACACCACGAAACCCGCCGCCCGGCTCTTGCGCAGGTAGTCGTGCAGCCCGAGCGCGACCGCCCGCGCCATCTCCTCTTCCTTCACGTGCGGCCCGCATTCCCACGCTGCCGTCGCCGGCACCGCCGGCTCCGGCGCCGCCCGCGGCGGACACCACGCGTCGCGCACCACGCCGTCGTCGCGGTGCGCCGCGTCCGGCGTGAAGCTCGTCGTGCGCGCGTGGTTCATGCGCACCAGGTCGAGGTCGATCGTCGCCGTCGTCACCGCCACCTCCCGAAACGAAAACCGCGGCCCCGCCGCCAGCAGCCGCCCGCCTTCCGCGATCAGCGCGCCGCCGTCGAAGATCGCCCGGCCGCTCTCGTTGCCGGCCAGATTGGCGTAGACGTAGCCCGCGCCGAAGGCCCGCGCGCCTTCCAGCACGAAGCGCCGCCGCACCTCGATTTTCCCGAAGGCAAAGTGGCTCGCGCTCGGGTTGAAAATCAGGTCCGTGCCCTTCGCCGCGAGCGCCGCGCCCGGCCGTGCCGCCACCCACGCATCCTCGCAGATCTCGAAGCCCACGCGCACGCCGCCGAGGTCGAAGGCCAGATCGCCGAAGGGAAACTCGCCCTCCGCCGTGCGCAGCGTCTCGCGCACCCCGGCCGGCCACGGCTTGAACCAGCGCGGCTCGTAGTGGATGCCGTCGCCCGCCAGAAACCGCTTCGCCACCAACCCCGCCAGCCGCCCGTCGACCAGCAGCGCCACCGCATTGTAGACCGCGTGGCCGTGCACCACCGGCAACCCCACCGCCGCCGCCAGCCCGCGCGTCTCCGCCCGCAGCGCCATCAGCTCCGCCCACGCCGTCCGTGCGACGAACGGCGCGTGAAACGCGTCTTCGCACCCGTAGCCCGTGATCGCCAGCTCCGGCAGGCACACGAGGCTCGCCCCCGCCGCCCGCGCTGCGGCGAGCGCCGCGCGGATGCGGCCGACATTTCCCTCCCAATCGAGGGGCGTTTGGTTGAGCACGGCGGCGGCGACTTTGACGCAGTTCATGGGGAAATTTCGGGCGGGGTTTCTCGGAAAACAGGCGCAGCGGCGAAAGCGTGCGGAGACACGCCCTCGTCAGGCCGCCACCGGCCGGTGTTTGAAAATCAGCTCCGTCTTCAGCGCATGCAGGCCAGGCTCGAGCCCGACCGGATATTCGTGCGGGTTGAGCAGCCGCTTCGTGCCCGCGTGCAGCTGCGCCAGCTGTGCCGCCGCCCGCGCCCGGATCTCCGCCAGCGTCGGCTCCGCGTAGACGAGCCGCCCGCCGCGAAACACCGGCACCAGCAGGTCCTCCGCCGTCGCGTCCGCCGGGATCGCCTTGCGCCGCGCCGCGTGCTGCGGGTCGACCAGCACGCGCGCGCCCGTCGGCGGCAACGCCGCGTTGTAGATCTGGTCGCCCACGAACTCGCCGCCGCGCGTGAACCGCCGCACCTGCAGCAGGCCCGGCGTCGAGATTTTGAGCGGCTGCTCCGAAAGCTTGATCTTGTGCTCCCACGCGCCGCCCGGCTCGCGCACCGCCGCGAGCTTGTAGACACCCCCGAGCGCCGGCTGGTCGAACGCCGTCACCAGCTTCGTGCCCACGCCCCAGAGCCCGATCCGGGCGCCCTGCTGCTTGAGGCTCGCGATGATGTGCTCGTCGAGGTCGTTGCTCGCCACGATCACCGCCCGGGGAAATCCCGCCGCATCGAGCATCTCCCGCGCCGCGATGCTCAGGTAGGCCAGGTCGCCCGAGTCGAGCCGGATGCCCGCCAGCTCGTGCCCGCGCTCCCGCAGCCACTGCCCCGCCTCGATCGCCCGCCGCACGCCTTCCAGCGTGTCGTAGGTATCCACGAGAAACACACAGTTGTTCGGCATCGCCTCCGCATACGCGCGGAACGCCGCCGGCTCGTCCGCAAACGACATCACCCAGCTGTGCGCGTGCGTCCCCTTCACCGGGATGCCGAAAAGCCGACCCGCGAGCACGTTCGAGGTCGCCGCGCAGCCGCCGATGTAGGCCGCCCGGCTCGCCGCCAGCGCCCCGTCCACCCCCTGCGCCCGCCGCAGCCCGAACTCCAGCACCGGCTCGCCCTGCGCCGCCAGGCAGATGCGCGCCGCCTTCGTCGCGATCAGCGTCTGGAAATTCAGGAAGTTGAGCAGCGCCGTCTCCACGATCTGCGCCTCCAGCATCGGCCCCTGGATGCGCAGCAACGGCTCGTTCGGAAACACCGCCGTCCCCTCCGGCACCGCGTCGACGTCGCACGTGAACCGGAAGTCCCGCAGATACGCCAGAAACCCGGCGTCGAACAGCGGCGTGCCGTCGTTCCCCGTCAGCGTCGCCAGATACGCCGTGTCGTCCGCCGTGAACCGCAGCTCCCGCAGCCACGCAATCGCGTCCGCCAGCCCCGCCGCGAGCGTGTAGCCGCTCTGGAACGGCGCCTTCCGGAAAAACACGTGGAACACCGCCTCCTTCCGGTGCGCCCCCGTGCGCCAGTAGCCGTAGGCCATCGTCAGCTGGTAGAGATCCGTGAGCAGCGCCGGCGCGCGGTAGCGGGTGGTTTCCATGTTGGTGTTTTCTTTACACTAAGCACCGCGCCGTCAAGCCCCGTTTCCGCCCCCGCCCGCGCGGCCGCGCCTTTCCGGGTCGCCGCGCGCCGCGCGCACCGCTTTGGCCGTGGCCGCGCCCTTCCCCTGCATCGGCCCCCCCGAACACCGCGCACGCCCCGCACCCCGCCCCGCCGCGCGCCACGCCGCCCCTCAATTCGCCGACCAATCCCGCCGCAGCCCCTCCGCGCTCACGCCCAGCAACCCGAGCAGCGCCGCCGCCTTCTTTTGCTCGGCCGGGGTCGGCACCTTCGGCGGCAGGATCTGCGCGAAACGCCCGCTGAACGTCGTCTCCGGCGGCGCCGTGAATTCGCCGAACCCGAAAAATCCGCCCGCGCCCGTCCGGACAATCGGCAGGATTTTCTGGCGACAGCCGGTGTGCGATTCACCGGTGAGCACGACGACTTCCCTCCGATGGAGCGATTGCGACGGCGGCACCGAGAGATCGAGCGTGCCGTCGGGCGACGCCGTTTTCATCCACGCCTCGATGATCATCACGGCCGCCGTCGCCGCGTGCGCCACGCAGACCAGCCGCGCGATATCGGCAAACCGGTCCTTCGCCCGCTCATCCTTCAGCGACGAAGGGATGAAACAAATCGGCCCGCCCGCGCCCACCGCCAGCAACGTCGGCGGCACGTTCCCCTTCACCCGCATCGAAAACAGCGCCATCCCCTCCGCCCGCGCGAGCAGATCGTCGAGAGAGGGAGCGGACGGCGAGTCGGGCATGGCAAATTCCTCGTTACAACGCTGCCTGCCGCAACCGCGCGTCCAGCCGCTCGTAGTCGCCGAGGTGCGCGCGCATGAGGCTTTTCCAGAGCTTGCCGTGATTGGGCACGGAGAAGTGCAGCAACTCGTGCACGATCACGTAGTCGCCCAATTCGCGGTCGAGGCCGAGCAGCTCGCTGCTGAAGTTCAGATTGCCGGCCGTCGAGCACGACGCCCATTTGCGGCGCATCGGCCGCACCGCCAGCGACCGCGCTCGCACATCCAGCTTCGCGGCCCATTCCAGCACGCGCGCTTTGAATTCCTCTTTGTCGCGCCAGCGGTTCACGGCCGATAAGTGCGTTGCAGCACCGCAAAGAGACTTTCGACGACGGCGGTCACCTTGTCCATGTCGTCCTCTTCGGCGAAAATCGCGAACGTCACTTTTTTCCGCAGCTCCCGCAGCTCGGATTCGCTCTGGCGCCAGTGGGGATAGTCGGCAAACCGGCGGCTGACGTTTTTACTGACGAGTTCGGGGTGCGCGATCCCCGCTTCCGTGAGGCGGGCAAAGACAAACGAGGTAAGATCGTCGAGGCCCTGCTCTGCCTGCCGGCGTTTTCTCTCCAGGTTCTTTTCGATGGCCTGCAGCAGATCGGCCAGCGCTCCCGCCGTCGTCGTCTGGCGGTCTTCGAAGCTTTCCCGCACGGCGGCGGCGCGGTCGGCCAGCGCGATGAGGAAGGGGTCATCGCTGTTCTCTTTGGCCGCTTTTTGAATGCTCTTCACCAGATTGATCACGCGGACGGCTCCGCCCTGCTTTTGCTCCTTGATCGCGGCGATCGCCGCCTGGTCGATCGTGACAAGGTCCGACGGGCTGCTCTCCATCACGGCGCCGATGTGCCCCTGCACCAGCTCGTTGGTCTTCTTTTGGAACGCCCGGTCGACATAGACTCGCCGGGTGTAGGCGTTGCGCACCACCTCGTGGATGGCGGAGAGCGTCGTGTAGCTTTCGATGAACGGCCGCAAAAACGCATCCGGCGAGATGATCTCGTAGAGCATTTCGATCTCCTTGAACTCCCGGAAGAACTCCTTGCGCCGCTCTTTGTCGCGGAAGTGCTCGATCAGGTTGTCGACGTCCTTGTCGTTGAACCCGTGGGTGAGCAACGCGAGGTAAGGCGGCACCTTCGACTCCATCTTCGCCCGGAAGAGCTGCTTCAGCAGGCCGATGTCTTTGACGATGGCATTGATCTCGTCGCTGTCGAACGCGAGGGCCTTCTCCAATTTGTCGAAGATGCCCACGAAATCCAAAACGAAGCCGTGCGGCTTCACCATTTCCGCCGCCTCGTTTTCATAGGGGCGGTTCACCCGCGCGATGGCCTGGAGCAGCGTGTGGTCCCGCATCGGCTTGTCCAAATACATCGCGTAGAGGATCGGCGCGTCGAAACCGGTGAGCAGCTTTTCGGTGACGATGAGGATTTTCGGCCACTCCTTGAGCTTCGCGAAATCCTTCCGGATCGCCCGCTCCCGCTTCTCGTCGAGGTGCCACCGCTTCAGGTGCGGCGGGTCGTTGTTGTTCCCGGTGAAAACGATTTCGGAATACCCTGGCGGCAAGATCGCATCGAGCGCCTCCTTGTAGAACGCGCACGCCTCGCGATCCACCGCCACGAGGAACGCCTTGTAGCCGAGCGGCTCGACGTTTTCCCGGTAGTGATCGGCGACGAGCCGCGCCACTTGCCTCACGCGCTCCTTCCCCTTGAGGAAGTTTTTCAGGTTCACCGCCCGCTCGAGGATTTTGTTCAGCTCCTCGATGTCGGCGATGCCCTGCGCCTCCGCCAACGCGAGAAACTCCGACTCCATGATCGCGTGCGGCACGAGCATTTCGTTCGGCGCGAGGGCGTAGTAGAGCGGCAGCGTGGTGCCGTCTTCGATGCTCTCGGCGATGGAGTATTTGTGCAGGTAGCCCTGGTCGTCCTCGCAGCCGAAGGTCTTGAAGGTCCCCTTGCCGTAGGCGGTCTTGTCCACGGGCGTGCCGGTGAAACCGATGAAGGTCGCGTTCGGCAAACCGGCCATGAGGAAGTTGCCGAGGTCGCCGCCCGTCGTGCGGTGCGCTTCGTCGATCAGCACGAAAATGTTTTTCCGCCGGTTCAGGTTCGCCGGCATGTCGCGAAACTTGTGGATCATCGTCACGACGATGCCGCGGTAATCCTGACCCTTGCCGTCGAGCAGGCGGTTGAGTTCCGCGATGCTGTGCGCGTGGGCGACGTGCCCGAGCCCGACCGACGCCAGGTTTTTCAGCATCTGGTCTTCGAGCTCGTTGCGGTCGATCATCAGCAGCACCGTCGGCTTCTCCGCTTCCGGGGCGCGGTAGAGCATCTCGGCCGCCTTGATCATCGTGTAGGTTTTGCCGCTGCCCTGCGTGTGCCACACGAGACCGCGGGTGAGCTTCGGGCTGAGCGCGCGCGCCACCACTTTGTCCGCCGCCGTGGACTGGTGCTGGCGGAGGATAAATTTTTGCAGCTCCTCGTCCTTCTCCGCGAAAAAGATGAAATCCTTCAGGAAGCGCAGCACCTGCGGCACGGCGCAGAAGCTCTTCACCTTGTCCTCCAGCTGGCCTACCTGCTCGTGCTTCCAGTTGAAGAGATTCCGCCGGACGGTGTTCCACGTGACGCCGTAGGAGAAGCCGATGGCTTCGGTCGCCGTGAAAATCATCTCCGGCACCATCACCTCGGGCGTCTCCTCGTGGTAGCGCCGGATCTGGTCCACGCCGAGGGCGATGGCCTCGTCCTTGCTCGCGTTCTTGCACTCGATCACGAGCACCGGAATGCCGTTGATGAGGAAAACCACATCCTCCCGCGTGCCGTGCCGGCCGTTGTGGACGGTGAATTCCTCCGTGACCTCATACACGTTGCGCCGCTCGGCCGGCGCGCGCTCCAGATCGGCGTAGTCGATCAACACGAGGTCCAGCTCGCGGTTTTCGCCGGGCTCGAAGAATTTTCCCTGATTGCGCAGGTAGGTGAGAAAGTCGCGGTTGCCCGCGATATCCGCGGTGAGGCGCAGGAGCCGGCCGACCAGCACTCCGTCGGCCTCCGGGTATTTCGGATTAAACTCCCGCACCTTCGCCTCCAGCAGATCGCGGAAATAAAGCGTCGCCGGCCGCGCCCGCGCTTCCGGCGTGCTCGCCGCCGCCGCGAAGCCCCGCCGCCGCTCCGCTTCCGCCCGCGGCACGAACGACCATCCGCTTTCCTGCGCATAGGCGAGGATGCGGGCCTGGACGGTCTTGTGCTCGCCGGGCTTGGGCATGGCTCAGGATTTTTCCTTTGCCGGCAGGATTTCGCGGACGACCGCGGCGAGCTGTTTCGCCGTGGGCAACTTCCCTTTGAACTCCGCCGGCAGCTTCGACTGCAGCTCGTATTCCGCCACGCCGATGGGGTTCGTCTTCGACTTCAGCGCGAACTCCACCTCCACGTCGTCCTTCTCCGCGCAGAGGATGATGCCGATGGACGGCCGGTCGCCGGGCGCGCGCTCCTTTTCGTTCAGCAGGTTCAGGTAAAAATCCATCTTCCCCGCAAATTCCGGCGCGAACCCCACCACCTTGAGATCGAACGCCACGAGCGCTTTCAGGAAGCGGTGGTAGAACAGCAGGTCCACGAAGTATTCCTTCGACCCGAGCGCCAGCCGGTATTGCCGGCCCACGAAACAGAAGCCGTAACCGAGCTCCAAAATGAACTGCTGCAAGCGGCCGATCAGCCGCTCCTCCAGCTCGCGCTCCTTCATCGGCCGCGCGATCCCGAGGAACTCCAGGTTGTAGCGGCTCTTCAGCATCTCGTTCGCCTGCTCCGCGAAATGCTCCGGCAGCGCCACGGCGAAATTGTGCGTCTTCTTCTCCGCCTTCGCCCGCTCGTAGGCCCGCGCCTTGATCTGGTTGAGCAGCACCGCGCGGCTCCAGCCGAACTGCGCCGTGGCGCGGAGATAATAAAGGCGGGCGGCGGGGTCTTTCACCTTTTTCAACAACTCGATGTGATGCCCCCATGGCACTCGCGCGGCCAATTCTCTCACAGCCTGTGAGAGAATTTCTGGAACAGGCTGTTCCGGAATCCGGCCAACCGTCTTCCCCGCACTTTCTTGAACAAGCTGTTCAAGAAATGGCTTTCCGGGTTGTCGCTTTAATTCTTGAACAGCTTGTTCAAGAAATGCCGGGGTCGAATGTTCGGCGTAAAACTGGCGCATCAACCAGACGCTATTGGCTGAAAAACCCCGCATGTCCGGAAACTCGGCCCGCAGATCGGCCGCCAGCCGCTCCACCACGCCCTCGCCCCAGGCTGCGACCGTTTGTTTCTCCACGATCCCGCGCCCGATGTCCCAATAGAGTAACACCAGCTCGCGGTTCACCGCGCGGCCGGCACTCAAGCGCGCGGATTGAATGCGGCCTTTTACCTCAGTGAGAAACGCGAAGTAGTCAGGGGTAACGAGGACGGGCTTCATGGGGAATCTAGGGTGGCTGAATTTCTGTCGCAGCCTGTGACAGAATTCCGTCGAGATCGAGGTCGTGGACCCGGAGCTGCGCCGTCATCAACTGGTGCAGCAACGTGCGGAACAGCGCGCTCAGGGTGGCGTGTTTGCGGCGATGGTGGGCGAGCTTCTGCTCAACGGATGAAAGCGCGGTCACGATGTCGCTCTGCTCATCCGGTTTTGGGACCGCCAGCGGGAAGCCGCGGATCAGGGCCGCGTTCATGTTCTTCTGGTTGGCTCCGTGTCCGAGCTTTCTCAGATTCTCGTAGTGAAATTCGAGGTAGGAATAGAGGTAGCGGGATGAAACTTGGTTTTCGCTGCGCGGAGTGATTGCTGCGCACGCCTGATTCGTCGTCGCATCGATGCCAAGGAGGGCAACACGACCGCGGGTGACGCCTTGACCATACATGGCCATCAGCAGCGTGCCTTTCGGAAAGAGCTTGGCGGCAGAGTCGGCAAGTCCCTTGGCCGTGATATGTTCATCCGTCTTTTCGATCACGCAGTAGTCGATTTCACCGGTCTTCACCCACGGGATCGTTCCGTCCTGCCAATACTCAGGATTATCGCGGGCGGGCGTGCCTCCGCTTTGAGTTTTCGCGACATCGCCAATCTTACCGACCTCCCAACTTTCCGGGACGGGGCCGAGGTCGGTTTGTTTTTGGGGTTCGCCGCGCGTGCCTTGGGTGAAGAGTTGGTGGAGGAGGGTCTTTTTCAGTTCGGCGGTTTTCTCGATCAGCCGCTCCTGCTGCTCCATCGCCCGCTGCACCAGCCCCAACACCCCAGCGATCTTCCGCTGTTCGGACAGCGGTGGAATAGGGACGACAGTTGATTCAAGCTGATGCCGGTTGAGGTGTGGCTGCGCTGACCGAGCACTTTGACTCTTGAAGTAGTTCTGAACCTCCCGGCTGAGTAAAACGAATGCGCAATATTGCGGATCAACTGTGTTGTTCAACGAAAGCACCAAATCGTAACCAGCCACAGATCCTGCCCACGCCTTCGTGACCATTGCGCTATCCCCGGTGTAGGCACCGCTTCGGACTACAAGCACGTCACCTTCAATCAGAAAGTGATTTCGACTTTCCGGAATTGCACTGCGCTTTATTCGAATGAGGCCTTCCGAGGAAATGGTGCCACGCTTAATATTTGTGGCGCGAATCATGGGCACCCCGTCGTGAGACTGCTCTGGCGGTTGACCCATTCCGTAGCGAATCGCGCCAACGTCACCCAGCTTAGGCATCGTCCATTCCGGAGGAAAACTAACGTCCTCGAAGATCATCGTTCAGGTGGCGATGGATTTAAGAATTTGCTTCAGCGCCTTGTCCGTCTCCCTCGCCTCATCCTCCAGCTCATCCAACTCCTCGACAATCTCCGCGAGCGGCCGGTATTCGTCCGCGGCGCCGGTGTGGAGGTAGCGGCTCGGGGAAATGTTAAAATCGTTCTTCGCGATCTCGTCGGTGCCGACGATGCGGCTGAATTTCTCGACTTCCTTCCACTCAAGAAACGTGTCCGCGATGCGCGTGACCGCCTCCTCGGGCAGATAATTCTTCGGGTCGCCTTTCACGAAGTCGCGGCTCGCGTTGAGGAGGAGCATCTTTCGGGCGCGGCTCTTCGGCTTGGCGCGGTTGAGCACGATGATGATGCCGGGCGCGGTCGTGTTGTAGAAAAGATTTTCCGGCAGATAAATCACGCCCTCGATGAAGTCCTGCGCGACGAACCACTGGCGGACTTCCTTTTCCTTGTTCGTGTTGGCGTTGCCGGAGCCGCGCGAGGCGGCGCCCGTGTCGAGCACGACGGCGGCACGGCCCGTGGGCTTCAGGCTGGCGAGGATGTGCTGCATCCAGCCCCAGTCGGCCTTGTTGCCGGGGAAGCCGGCGCCTTTCGGAAAACGGTCGAAGGGGTCGGCCTCGTAGTCCTGCTCCTTGAACCAGTCCTGATTCCACATCGGGTTGGCCACGACGCGGTCGAAGGTCTGGAGGCGGTTGCCGGCGCGGAATTTTGGATTCTTGAACGTGTTCCCGATCTCGATGCGGCCTTCGAGGTCGTGGATGATCATGTTCATGTTGGCCATGGCCCAACTGGAGGGCTCGTATTCCTGGCCGTGGAGCTTGAGCGGGGCGTAGGTTTTCTTTTTCGCCGCCGTCATGCGCTCGCGGAGGACGAGGTCGAGCTTGATGAGGAGGCCGGCGGAGCCACAGGTGGGATCGTAGGCGTCCATGCCGGGCGCGGGCTCCATGATCCGGGCCATCACGAAGCCGACCTCGGCGGGCGTGTATTGCTCGCCGCCGCTGCGGCCCGCGCCCTCGGCGAATTTGCGGATGAGGTATTCGTAGCTGCGGCCGATGATGTCGGGCTCGACGTCACGCAGGCCGAGGCGTTTGGCGCTGATGGCCTCGATGAGGGCGGAGAGACGGTCGTCGTCGAGGTCGCGCGAGCCGTGGGTGGTGGCGTTGAAATCGACGCGGTCGAGAATGCCCTTGAGCAGGGGATTGGCGTCGGCGATGGCGCGGAGGTGCGTGGTGAGTTCTTCGCCGATCTTGGCCGAGAGCGTGCGGATGACGGACCACACGGGATCGTCGGGCGACTTCGGCTCCAGCGGCAGGTAGAAGCGGACGAGCTTCTTGTCGTGCCGCACGAGCTTGAAGGCCTTGGCCCGACCGCCGACCTCTTCCGCGATGCGGTTTAGCTCATCGTCGAAGACATCGCAGAGGCGCTTCGTGAAGATGAGCGGGAGGATGTAGTCCTTGTATTTGCCGGCGTCCTTGGCCCCGCGGATGGAGCACGCGGCATCCCAGATCCAGTTTTCGAGCGACTTGTCGGGGGCGGCGGCCATGGCGCTCAGGCTCCTCCCTTTTCCGCGTTGAACCTCTCCAGCGCCGCGAGGAACGGCTCCTCGAGGTCCATCCCGGTCTCTTCGGCGGGCGCGAGGCGCTTGAGGCCGGCGTGCATCAGGCACATCAGCTCCAGCCCGCTGAACACCTCCCCGGGCAACGCGCGCAGCCGGTATTTTTTCTCCGGGTCGGCGTAGTCGAGGCCCTCGCGGCCCGTCAGCGCCACCTCCAGCGCGATCTTCCGCACCTCGTCGGGTGGCAGCGCCGCGTAGCGCCGCAGCGCATCGAGCAGATACATCACGGCCGCCGGGTGCTTCGCCCGCAGCAGCGCGGGATTCGACGTGCCCTCCGCCGCCGGGCCGGCGTCCGGCGCCGACGGACCGCCGGCATCGGCCTGCCACGCATACCAATCCCGCAGCCCCGCGAGGTCCGCGAATTCGTCGACCAGGTCGTATTCGTCGCCGGGCCCGAGCGCGGGCGCGCGCTGCCGCCAGTGGCGCCACAGCCGCTCCGAAAGCTCGGCCGTGTCCAGCGCGCGATACGGCGCCCAGCAGCCGGTGGCGCCGTCGCTCAGCGCGTCGAGCATCAGCGCCTGCGTGCCGCTGAAGGCGCTCGCGGCGCGGATGATCGGTCCCGGCGTGATCCGCCGGACCTCCGGATTGAGCGCGCCGGTCCGGGCCTCGTCGGCCAGCTGCACGAGCGAGAGCAGTTGGAGCGGGCGCAGCGCGGGCAGCTCGGCGTGGAGCCGGCGCTCGATCAGCAGGTCGAGCGGACCGTTGTAGAGCATGCCGCAGATGCCCGCCACGAGGTTGGCGACGAGCCGCTCGACGGCCTCCGGCCGCCCGTCCTGCCGCTCCAGGCGCCGGATTTCCGGCGCAAGCGCCCGCCGCGCCCGCTCGCGCGTGGCTTCGTTGGTCGTGAAAAACCGGTTGCGGCCCGCCCGCCGCGCTTCCGCCTCGAGGCGGATGTGCGTCAGCTCGTGCGCGACGAGATGCGGCCGGAGCAGCGGGCTCGGAAAGCGCTGGGGGGGGGGGACTTGCGCACCGTTACTACGTGGCGGTCACGACCGTGTTTCCAGGCCATCTGCGCGCGGGCCGCGATGCCGCCCGGCAACGCATCCTCGACAATCTCCACCGGAAACCCCGACTCCCGCTCCACTGCGCGCCGGTAGTCCTCCACGGCCTTGAACGCTTCCGATTCGCCGCGTTGCGCCAGCGTGGTCTCGACCGAGAGAAACAGGCGGCCCGCCTCCGCAAAGACCGGTTGCGAGCGCGCATCCTGCGCGACCGCCTGGCCAAACATCGCGCGCAGCGTGTCCGCCGCCGCCGCCGGCTCGTCCGCGCGCGCGAGCGTGAGCGCCTTGCCGTGCCAGCTGTTGGCAAACCCGGGCTGTGCGGAGATCGCCGCCTCGAAACGCGCCAGCGCCCCGGCGGTGTCGCCCGCGCGCGCCAGCACGGTCGCGAGTCCGTTGAGCGCCCACACGTCGCCCGGCTTGAGTTCGAGCGCGCGCTCGAACAGCGGCCGCGCCCGCGCCGCCCCGTCGGGTTGGCCGGCGTAGAGGTTGCCCAGCACCACGAGGCTCCACGCATCGTCGGGCGCGAGGCAGAGCGCGTCGATCAGCGCGTCCTTCGCCTCTTCGCCCCGCTTCAGCTCCATCAGGCTCATCGCCAGCTCGCGGTGCGCACCGGGGAAGGCCGGCTGCAGCCGCACCACGCGCGCGTAGAGTTCGGCCGCGCGGTCGAAGTCCCCTTCCCGCGCGCGCTTGGCCGCCCGCTCGAACAACTTGGTCGCCTCCTCGGCCTTGGCCGCCGCGGCCGGCGGCACGGCAATCACCGCGTGCCCGTCGCGGATCGTCACGACCACCTCCGGACCGAGAAACCGGAAGCGCTCCCGCAGCCGCGCGCCGAGCGCGCTTTCGTCCACGGCGCCCGACGCCGTTTCTCCGGCTAGGAGCTCGAGGTGCGCGAGGGGAATCACAAACGTCAGCATGGAAAAGCCCGCCCAGCAGAGGCGG
>JBILLY010000511.1:0-4190 GCA_044375835.1 Opitutaceae bacterium | reverse complement strand
GCCCCTTGCCCTTTCGCCCGCCCGCGCCTCCTCGTCCTCTTCCGCATCCGCACCCGCCGCCCCCGCCCGTCGCCGCCCCGGCCGCCCGCGTAAAAACCCCTGACCGCTCCGCGTCGCCGCGCCCTCCCGCCGCGCCGCCCCCCCGCCGCCCCGCCGCCGCAATTCGCTTCCCGCCCCGCTGCACGCCGCCCACGCTCGCCGCGTGATCCGCTACGAAGCCTTCATCGAAAAATCCTGGCGCGAGTCGGGCCTCACCCCGTTGATCGTCGCCCGCCTCCGCGACGACGGCCGCGCCGATATCGGCTTCTTCCTCGTCGACTTCTGGTGCCTCGGCGTGAAAGACGCCTTCCTCCACGCCGACGATTCCGAGGCCGGCCTGCGCGATCTCCTCGACACCGAGCTGCCCGCCGATTTCCGGGAGCGCATTCACCCCGCCTGCGCCAAGAAGATCATCGACGGCGCCCTCGCCTACGCCGAACAGCTCGGCTTCGCCCCGCCCCGCGATTTCCGCAAAGCCCGCCGCGCCCTCGCCGGCCTCGACGCCGCCGCCTGCCCCGAGACCTTCACCTTCGGCCGCGACGGCCGTCCCTGCTACGTCGAGGGCCCGAACGACACCCCGGAGCGCACCGAACGTGTGCTCGCCATGCTGGAGTCCCGCTTCGGCCCCGAAGGCTTCGACTGCGAACTCCTCGACGACGAGGAGGACCACGACGCCCTCGATGCCCGCGAAGCCCTGCGGATGTTTTTCGAAGACCTCCCCTCCGGACCGGACTTCTACGAGTTCGCCGGCCTGACCGCCGGCCTCCACTTCGCCCCCGTCCCCTCCACCCCGCTCCGCCTCCTCGAATGCCTCCGCGATCGCTTCGCGATCACTTGGCGCGACGACGCCGCCGCCCGCGATTTCGCCGACGACCTCCGCGTCTACTGGAACCACATCGCCGACCTCACCTCCGCCTGTGCCGGCGCCCCGCCTGAAGACCCCGAGGCCGATCCCCTCGATATCTACTCCGACGACTTCGAGTCCGAACCCGATCCGCGCCTCCGGGAAGACCACCTCACCATCTCCACCGTCCTCTGGTGTCGTGGACTCGTTCGCAGCACCGAATTCTGGCCCGAACTCTGGGGCGACACCCTCGCCCGCCCCGACCTCCTCCCGCACTGGACACTGCTCCGTGCCTATTCCGAACCCGAGAAACCGGAAAGCCGCAGCATCCTCCGCCAGGCTGCGGAAAACGCCGACCCGGCCACCCGCTCGCGCCTGGTTCCCCGCGCCGTCCTGCATCTGGTCCACGCCCTCCATCGCCCCTCCGCGCCCTGATGCCCGCCCGCCGCCCCCACGTCCTCCTGCTCGACGCCTCCCTCGCCGGCCCCGCCGGCAACACCGCCGTCCTCCTCGCCCGCGCCCGCCGCCTCCTCGCCCGCCGCGCCACCGTCGAACTCCTCTCCCTCGCCACTCTTCCCGCCCCGTCCCCTCCGGTTTCCACTTCGGCTGCCGCGTCCGCGTCCACCGGCTCGGTCTTTCAACCTTCAACTTTCAATTCTCAACTCCTCCCCGCCCTCCGGCGCGCCGACGCCTTTCTCCTCGGCACCGGCACGCACTGGGACAGCTGGAGCAGCGTGCTCCAACGCTTCCTCGAAGCCGCCACGCCCCACGAAGGCACCGCCATCTGGCTCGGCAAACCCGCCGCCGTCGTCGTCACCGAACACAGCACCGGTGGCAAAGGCGTGCTCAGCCGCCTGCAGGGCGTGCTCGTCACCCTCGGCTGCACGCTCCCGCCCATGAGCGGCCTCGTCCTCTCCCGCGCCGCTTTGCTCGCCGCGGAAAAAGACCCCGCCGCCGCCCGCGATTTCTGGTGCGAGGCCGATCTCCGCATCGCCTGCCACAACCTCGCCGAAGCCGCCCGCACCTCCTTGCCTGGCGCGCGCCCGCCGCTCCCGCGCTGGCGCACCTGGCCCGTCGACCGCCGCGATTTCAACGCCCGCTGGCTCGCCTGACCGCCGCGTTGCTCGCTTCCCCGTTTCCCGCTTTCCCGATTTTCCGCCTTCCGCCTTCCGCCTTCCGCCTTCCGCCTTTCGCCTTTCGCCTTTTTTCCGCCCGTGAAACGCAAAGTCATCGTCGACCAAGACACCTTCGGCCCCGGCGGCTCCAACCTCCAGTCGATCCTCCTGCTCCTGCAGGCCCCCGACGTCGAAGTCCTCGGCATCACCGTGGTCACCGGCGACGGCTGGCTCCGCGAAAACGTCGCCCACGCCCTCCGCTTCCTCGAGCTCGTCGGCCGCCCCGATATCCCCGTCGTCCCCGGCGCCGAATTCCCCCTCGTCAACACCGAGGAGCGCACCGCCGCCTGGGAAAGCCGCTACGGCGCCCTCCCCTACAAGGGCGCCTGGATGCGCACCTGGCCCGACTACAACACCGTCGAGCGCACGCCCTACCACGCCCCCGCCGTCGTCCCGCCCTCGCCCGCCGGCCCGCCCACCGTCGCCCCCGCCGCCGAAGACGCCGCCACCTTCCTCGTCCGCCAAGTCCGCGCCCACCCCGGCGAGATCACGATCCTCGCCATGGGCCCGTTCACCAACCTCGCCCGCGCCGCCACCCTCGACCCCGCCTTCGGCGCCCTCGCCCGCGAACTCGTCTTCATGGGCGCCGCCTTCAATCCCATCGCCCCCGCCGTCGACGAATTCTCCCTCCAGTTCATCCACAGCCCCCGCGTCGAATTCAACTGCCGCTTCGACCCCGAGGGGGCCGCGCGCATGCTCCGCGCCGGCTGGAAAAAAATCACCTGCGTCCCGCTCGACGCCACCGTCCGCACCCAGCTCACCCCCGCCCTCCTCGCCCGCGCGACCGCCGGCGCCGCCGATCCGCGCGTATCCGATTTTCTGACGCGCTTCGCCGCCCCCGGCTACCCGATGTGGGACGAGGTCGCCGCCGCCCTCTGGCTCGATCCGTCGCTCGCCGCGCGCACCACCCGCCTCGCCATGGACATCGCGACCGACCCCGGCGCCGGCTACGGCATGACGCTCAGCTGGCCGCCCGGCCGCGGCCCCGGCCACGGCGAACCCGATGCCGACGTCGTCCTCGACCTCGACGTCCCCCGCTTCGAGACTCTCTTCGCCACCCTCCTCCTCCGCTGACGGAGTTCTCCAACTCGTCACTCGTCACCCATCACTCGTCACTTCTTCGTCCCATGCCCCTCGCCCGCCTCGCCCTCCTCCTCGTCTGCGCCGCCTGCTCCGCCCTCGCCGCCTTCGCCCAGGACGCCGCCCCGAAAAAAACCTCCCCCGCGCCCAAGACCAAGGCCCCCAACCCCGTCTTCGCCCCCGTCACCGACACCCCCGGCCTCCCGCGCGTCCTCCTCATCGGCGACTCCATCTCGATGGGCTACACGCTCCCCGTGCGCGCCGCCCTCGCCGGCCGCGCCAACGTCCACCGCCCGCCCGTAAACAGCGGCGACACCGCGCGCGGCGTCCAATCCGTCGACACCTGGCTCGGCACCGGCAAGTGGGACGTCATCCATTTCAACTTCGGCCTCCACGACCTCAAATACCTCGACGCCTCCGGCCAGCTCGCCGACGCCGCCAAGGGCGGCAAACTCGTCGCCTCCGTCGAAACCTACGAGGCCAACCTCCGCAAAATCGTCGCCCGCCTGAAACAGACCGGCGCCAAGCTCATCTTCGCCACCACCACGCCCGTCCCCGCCGGCACCGCCGGCCGCCCCGAGCACGCCGAGCTGCCCTACAACGCCGCCGCCGTCCGCGTCATGCGCGAACTCGGCGTCGCCGTGAACGACCTCCACGCCTTCGTCAAAACCCGCCAGGCCGAAGTCCAACGCCCGGCCAATGTCCATTTTTCGGATACAGGCTCCGCCCGCCTCGCCGAAGTCGTCGTCGCCGCCCTCGCCCCCGCCCTCCCGCCCCCCGCCCGCTGATCGCCCGCGCCGCCTCTCTCCACTATCCGAGCCCGCCCTCCGTCGCCACAAGTCACTCATCACTCATCACTCGTCCCTCATCACTGCCCCCATGCGCCTCCCTCGCCTCCGCCCCGCCGCCCTTCCCGTCGCTCTCGCCCTCCTCGCCGCCTGCGCCTTGCCCGCCCAAACCACCGATCCCGTCAAACCGGCCTTCCCGGGCAAACCCGCGCTCCCCGGCAAAACCCCCCCCCCCCCCCCCCCCCCCCCCCCCCCCACCCCCCC
>JBILLY010000510.1:0-4191 GCA_044375835.1 Opitutaceae bacterium | reverse complement strand
CCTCGTGAAGCCCTATTCGAGCGAAGATCTGCTCGCCACGGTCGCCGCGGCGATCCGCGGCGGTGTGGACGGGCAGGCGGCGGTGGCGGCGGTCACAGCCGGGCAATGACCGCGTCGGCCATGGCGCGCGTTCCGACGGACGCACCGCCGAACGCGATATCGCCCGTGCGCGTGCCGCCGGTGACGGCGGCCTTCACGGCGCGCTCGATCCGCGCGGCCGGTCCCTCGAGGCCGAAGCTGAAGCGCAACATGAGTGCGACCGAGAGAATCTGCGCGCAGGGATTGGCAATGCCGCGGCCCGCGATGTCGGGGGCGGTGCCGCCCGCCGGCTCGTAAAGACCGAACGGCAACCCGAGGGAGTTTTTCCCCGCGCCGAGGGAGGCGGACGAGAGCATGCCGAGCGAGCCACAGATGACGGCCATCTCGTCGGAGAGAATGTCGCCGAACATGTTTTCCGTCACGAAGACGTCGAACTGGTTCGGGTTGCGCGCGAGCTGCATCGCGGCGTTGTCGACATACATGTGGCTGAGTTCGATGTCGGGAGCGTGTTTCGCGACGAATTCGGTCACGGTGCGGCGCCAGAGGACGGAGGTCTCGAGGACATTGGCCTTGTCGATGGAGCAGAGCTTCTTCTTCCGCGCGCGGGCCGTCGCGATCGCGGTCGCGGTGATGCGCTCGATCTCGCTCCGACGGTAGACCATAGTGTCGATCGCCTGGACGTCGCCGTCGGGCAGCGTCGTGGTGGCCTTGGGCAGGCCGAAATAGACCCCGCCGGTCAACTCGCGGATGCAGACGATGTCGATGCCGTCGGGAATCCGGTCGGTCTTGAGCGGGGAAGCGTCGGTGAGTTCGCGATAGAGGAGACCGGGCCGGATATTGGCGAACAACGTGAAGTGCTTGCGGAGCGGTAGCAGCGCGGCCCGCTCGGGCTGCTCCTTGGGCGGAAGTTTTTCCCACTTCGGGCCGCCGACGGAGCCGAAAAGAATGGCGTCGCTCTCTTCGCAGAGCCGGAGCGTGGAGTCGGGCAGGGCTTTGCCGTGGTTGTCGATGCCGGCGCCGCCGACATCGGCGTGCCGGTAGGACAAGGAGAGTCCCTCGGATTTGGCGACGTGCTCGAGCACGCGCAGCGCTTCGGTCATGACCTCGGGCCCGATGTAGTCACCCGCGAGGACGGCGAACTTGAGAGTCGGCATGGGAAATCGCGGAGAGTGGCGACGGCGCGGCGCCGCTGGCAAGGGAGGATTTCTCCGTTGCGCCCGCGGAAGCGGACCATGCAGTGGGCGCGTGCAGCTGCATATTCTCCCCTCCGGGCCGATCGAGACAAACGCCTACCTGCTTTGCGCGGTCGAACGGGCGGAAGCGGTGCTGATCGATGCGCCGGGCGGGATATGGGACCAGGTGATGCCATTGCTCGAGGCGAGCGGCTGCCGCCTGCGCGAACTCTGGCTGACCCATGGGCATTGGGACCACATGCAGGGCGCCTCCGAGGTGGTTCGCCACAGCGGTGCGCTCGTGCGCGCCCACGCCGCGGATCGCGACTGGATCGAGAATCCGGCGCAGATGAGCCGCTTCATGCGCCTGCGGATCGAACTCGAACCGGTGGCGGTGGGCGCGTGGCTGGAGCACGGCGCGACATTGGCGGCGCTGGGCGAGACGTTCGAGGTGCGTCACGTGCCCGGCCACAGTCCGGGCAACGTGCTTTTCCACTGTGCGGTTCACCGGGCAGCGTTTGTCGGCGACGCGTTGTTTCGCGGCGGAGTAGGGCGCTGGGATCTGCCCGGCGGGGATTTCGCCGTATTGGCGGAGTCGATTCGCCGGCAGATCTACACGCTGCCGTCCGAAACGACGGTGTTTCCCGGCCATGGGCCGGAAACCACCGTGGAGCGCGAAGCGGCCGACAATCCCTACGTAAAGCGGTCGTAGGTGCGGCGAAGACGCCGGCAAACCGCATTGTGCGGAGAAGAATGGTCGGGGCGGTGAGATTCGAACTCACGACCTCTACGTCCCGAACGTAGCGCTCTACCAGGCTAAGCTACGCCCCGACTGATTCTTTCGGCGACCTCAAGTCGCGCGAGGTGGCGAAGGAGCAGGACAGCGATTGGCGGCGCAAGCAGAAAAAAGAATTTTCTCAGACTCGTGCAGTTGGAGCAGGAGCAACGGTGCAAGAGCGCGAGTAGATTTCGGGCGGGGGAAGCCCGACGCCTACCCGGAGGCTCTGTGGAGCGGGTGACACACACTGAAAGGTGCCGCCCCAGATCGCCTCGAGCCGACCCGATCAACTGCATTGGTTCCGCGCAGGGGCGCATGTGTCCAGCCCGTCCAGTCGACGCCCGACGGGTGAAAAGAAAAAACCCCGGCACGTCGGCCGGGGTTTTGGAGAATGCGGTCTCGCAGGACGGCGGGATTACTTGGCCGGGGGCGGAGGAGGAAGAACCGGCGGCTTGACCATCGAACTCTCGTGCGCGCGCTTCGAGACCATTTCGGTCATGCGCTGGATTTCGAGTTCGGCGTTGCGGCGGGCGATCCGGGCGAGTTCGACCTGCTTGGCGAAGTCGAAGGCCTCGCGCTGGGTCTTGTCTTTTTCCTTCCGGAGGTTGTCGAGGTCCTTCTCAAGGGCGGCGACCTGCTTGGCGGCAGCGGCGCCCTTGGCGACGTATTCCGCCGTGGCATCGCGGACCTTTTTGTCGTCGGCGGCCTGCTTGGCTTCCTTCTCGTCGGCCTTTTTCTTTTCTTCGGCGTCGCGTTCCTCTTGGCGCTTCTTGGCGTCTTCGCGGGCCTTGGTCTCCGCCGCCTTTTTCTTGATGTCGGCGTCGGCCCTATCCTTGGCAATTTTCTCGGCAGCGGCCTTCTCCTTCGCGTGAGTCTTCTCGACGTGCGAGAAATAGACCACGAGGAAGCCCGCCATCATGAGGCCGGGGAAAATAAGGTACATCCACTTTTTCATCGGATAGTTTGGGGGAGAGAGTTGCTGGTTACTTCTTGGCAGCGGCAGCAGCGGCAGCCGCAGCGGCGGCACGAGCGGCATCTTCGGCGGCCTTGTCGGCTGCCTGAATGCGTTCGAGCACGGCGTTGAGGCTCTTGGCGTTGGTTTCCGCCTTCTTCACGTATTCGCGGAGGAAGGCCTGTTCGTCGGACTGGCGTTTGCGCTCGGTTTGGGCCTCGACGAGTTCACGCTTCTCGGCGTCGATTTCTTTCTGCAGGCGCTTGACCTGCACTTCGAGCTTCTCGGCATCGCGGCCGGCCTTGTCGCGGGCTTGGCGGGCGTTTTCACGCTCCTCCTTGTCCTTCGCGTCCTTGGCATCGCGGGCCTTCTTCTCAATCTTGCGCTTCTCCTGGAGTTCGAGCGCGGCTTGGACTGCCTTCTCGCGGTCCTTGGCCTCCTTCTCGAGCTTGGCCTTCTTGGCGTCCTGAACGTCCTGAATTTTCTTCAGCTCGCGCGTCTCGAAGTCTTTGTGCGCGCTCCAATAGAAGCCGAAAAAGAAAACGGCGAGGAGGGCGAGAGGGATAACGAAATAGACGTAACTTTTCTTCATGGGAAAGGTGCTGGAGTGCTTCAGCTCTTCTTCTTGGGCGAGGCCGGGGTTTTGGCGGGTTCGGATTTTTCGCTCTTCTTCTGGGTGCGCGCCTCACGTTCGGAGAGCGCGTCGGCAATGACGCCTTTGAGCTTCGGGAACTGCGGGTCCTTCTTGGACTCCTCGAATTTCTCGGCGGAGGCGATCGCAGCGTTGGCTTCGTCGACTTCGCCTAGGTCGTAGGCCGTGTAAGCCAGAAGGTAGTGGACGGTGTAAGGCTTCGTGGTCTCGAAGTTGCCCTTTGCGATCGCCTGTTTGGCGTGCTTCATCGCCTCGCGGTTGTTTTCCAGCTGGATGTGCAGTTGGGTGATTTGGACCTCGATCTCGCCGCTCTTCGGAAAAAGCCCGGCGGCCTCCTTGAGGACCTCGATTGCCTTCGGCGTCATGCTGGCCTCCATGTAATAACGACCGAGCACGCGCCAGTTGTTGGGTTCGGACTCGATGCCGCCGGTCTTCATCCCGTTGTAGAGAAGCTCGGTGCCTTTGGTGAACTGGTTCGCCATCAGGTAGAGCGAAACGAGATTCATGTTGTCCTTCGGCGTCTTCATGTGGCCGAGCGCTTGCGCACGTTCACAGGTGACGATGGCGCGGACCAGATACTCGCGTGCCAAGGTCGGAT
>JBILLY010000509.1:0-4193 GCA_044375835.1 Opitutaceae bacterium | reverse complement strand
CGGTCGCGCTGCCCGGGCAGCAGCAACCCCAGCGCCGTCCCGTGCAACGCCGCCGGCGACGCCGCCGCCAGCGCCGTCTCGACCGCCGCCGCCAGCGCCGGCGAGCCCGGATGCTGCGCCGCCATCAGCCGCAACGCCTGCGCCCGCAGCTCCGGCGCCGCCGCGGCCTCCGCCACGATCGCCGCGACCAGCTCCGGCGCCGCCTTCAGCGTGTGCGCGATCATGATCTCGATGCCCAGGGTCTTCAGCTTCGGTTCCGCGAGCGCCAGCAGCCGCGCGAGCTGCGGCGTCAGCACCGCGTCGATCGGCTGCGGCTTGAAGGTCCGCGCCCACCCGTCCACCACGTCCAGCCGCGGCGGATTCTTCCACGCCCGCAGCGCCCCCAGCGCCTCCGCGCGCATCTCCGCCGGCGCGCGCGCATCGAGCGCAAACTCCAGCACGCGACCCGCCGCCTCGACCGTGCCGAGCCGCAGGCCCGCGTTGATCGCCCGGCGCAGCACCGGCTCGCTCGTCAGCGTCGCGTCCAGCCGCGCCGCCAGCGCCGGCAGCGCCGCCGGGATCGCCGTGTCGTCGTGGATCGCCCGCGCCGCCTCCGCCACGACGTGGATGTCCGCGTCGCGCAAAAACTCCGCCGCCTCCGGCGCCGCCTGCCGCCGCAGCGCCACCACCGCGATCAGCCGCACCGCGACCGACGCATGCGTCCGCGCCGCCGCCAGCTGCGCCGGCGTCGCGCACCCCGCGAGCCCCGTCGCCGCCGCATGCCGCATGATCGGCGTCAGCCCTTCCTTTTCCGCCAGCGCGAGCAGCGGCGCCACCGCCGTGCTCTCGCGGAATTTCGCCAACGCGATCGCCGCCTGCAACCGCACCCGCGGCGCCGCGTCGCCCAGCAGTGCGACCAACTCGCGCCCCCGGCCTTTCGCCCCCGTCTCCGCCGCGTCGCCCAGCACCTTCGCCGCCTGCGCGCGCATTTCCGGATCCGCGTCGCGCAACAGCGCCGCCACCGGCGCCGCGTCCGTCGCGCTCCGGCGCAGCAGCTGCCCGACGCCCCACAGCGCGTGGATGCGCGCGAGCTGCGCCGCCTTCGCATCCTGCGCCACGCCGAGCAGCACCGCGCCGCGGCCGCGTTTCGCCAGCTCGAGCTGCGCGCCCTGCCGCACGCGTTGGTCGGCGTGCGCGAGCAGGCCCGCGAGTTCGTTGTCCGCGCGTTTGCCGAAGCCCGCGCCGAGCAGCGCGCGCACCTCCGCCCGCGCCGGACTCTTCGCCGCGTCCTTCGTGTCCACGCGCCAGATCGCGCCGATGCCGTCGAGCGGATAGCCGCCGATCCAGTCCGCCATGATCAGCGAGCCGTCCGGATGCCACGCGAGACCGATGCCCATGATGCCGTCGTTCAGCACCCGCGCGTCCGTCATCTTGAACGTCGCCCCGTCCTGCGCCGCGCGGAAGGCCTTCATCTTCCCCGAGGGAAACTCGTTCAGCAGAAACATCCCGCGCTGCGCCTCGCCGAGCGCCGTGCCCGGGTCGAATTTGAAACCCGCCGGTCCGTCCGAGTAGCTCAGCAGCGGCGGCAACAGATACGCCGCCTGCCCGTCGTGGTGCGGCTTCCACAGCCCTTCGCGCATCCACGGGCTGTCCGTCTTCATGTATTGGAAATTGTTGCGCCACGCGCTGTCGCTCGCCTCCGCCAGGTGCACGAAACGCTCGCGCTCACCCGGCTGGTCCGCGTCGTTGTCCACGCCGATCAGGTCGCCGAATTCGTTGAACGCCGGCTCCTGCACGTTGCGGTTGCCGCGTGTGTAGACTTCGAAGCCCGACCCGTCCGGCTCCACCCGCATCGTCACGCCTTCGTTGGGATAGTAGAAGCGTTTCCCTTCCTTCGAGAGCACGTTGATGCCCTTGTCGCCCATGCTCCAGTAGATGCGCCCGTCCGGCCCCACCATCGGGCCGTGCATGTCGTGGCCCGCGTAGGCGATGTGGTGGCCCACGCCGTGCACCAGCCGCTCGCGCACATCCGCCACGCCGTCGTCGTCCGTGTCCTTGAGCCGCCAGAGATCCGGCGCGATCGTCGCGTAAACCCAACCGTCGTGCCAGAGCACGCCCGCCGCGATGCCCGTGACCTCGGTGTTGAAGCCTTCCGCAAACACCGTCATCTTGTCCGCCGTGCCGTCGCCGTCCGTGTCGCGCAGCTGGTAGATGCGCTCCGTGTGGAAAGTCAGATCCTTGAGGTCGATCGACCCGTCGCGGTTGTGGTCCGCCAGCATGCCGCGCGGCGCGCGGATTTTCCCCGGCGCCAGCTCGCGGCGGTAGAACGCCAGCTTCGCCTCCACGCTGTCGATCGCCACGTCGTCCGGGATCCACATCGTGTGCTCGCGGATATCGAGGTCGCCGACCTTGCGCCGAGTCGTCGCGCTCACGTAGACGCGCCCCTGCGGGTCGACCGCCGCCGCCACCGGATCGGGCACATTGATGTCGCCCGACCACTTCTGCAGCACGAGTTCCTTCGTCGCCGGCGTGAGGTCGCGCTGCGCCGGCGGCACGCGCTTCGGCGCCGGCGCGGGCGCGTTTTCCTGGGCGGACAGCGAGACGACGGCCGCTAACGCAGCCAAAGATCCGGCCAAGCAACCGGAGAAACGACGGGGGAATTTCATCGGAGCCGCCCACGAAAACCAGCCCCCGCGACGACGCGAGCCGCGAGTAAGTTTTCTTGCGCCGTCGCGCTCGGCGATCACCGCGGCGTCCCCGGCCTCCCGCTCTCAGCTCTGGCCTCTTCGCTCTCAGCCGCCACAACCCGCCTCTCCACTCTCCACCCTCAGCTCTCGGCTCTCAGCTCTCAACTCCACCCCCGCGGCCCCCCGCCCCTACGGTCGGTGCCGCGGAATCTCCGCCTTGAAATCCCCGAGGCTCGACCAATGCAGCCGCCGGTTCAGGTCCACCTCCGCCACCACCACCGTGCCCCAGTCCTTCGCCTGCGCCAGCACGCGCCCGTCGTGCCCCCACACCGCGGAGATCATCCAGTCCTGCTTCGCGTCGGTGTGCGTGCTCGAGACCACGTAGACATGATTCTCCACCGCCCGCGCCGCCGCCAGCAGCGGGTTGCAGCCCATCACCGGGAACGCGATCACCTCCGCGCCGCGGTTGCTCAGCTCCCGCGCCACCTCCGGGAAAAATCCGTCGTAGCACACCATCAGCCCCACCGTGCCGAACGCCGTCCGGAAAACCGGATACTCGCTCCCCGGCGTGATGCCCGCCTCGATCTCGCCGCGCGGCAGACAGATCTTGCGATACTTCCCCAGCAGCGCCCCGTCCGGCCCGATCAGCACCGCCACATTGTAGATGAGGTGACCGTCGCGCTCCATCAGCCCGGGCACCAGGTGCAGCCGGTGCCGCTTGGCCAGTTCGCCGAAAAACGCCGTCGACGGTCCCGGAATCGGCTCCGCCACCCCCGCATAGGTCGAGCCGCTCCCGAAGGTCAGCACCTCCGGCAACACCACCAGATCCGCCCGCTGCCGCGCCGCCTCCTCGATCAACGGCACGAACGCCGCCCGCCGCGCCTCCGGCGTCTTCGCTTCGCGCGGCACATGGTGCACCGCCGCCAGCCGCACCGGCCGCGCCCCCGGCGCCGGCACTTCGCGCAGCGCCACCCCCGCCCATTCCACCTTCGCCCGCGCCGCCCAGCGAAACTCCAGCTCCACCACCGCCTGCGTCGCCGCCGCCGGCACCAAATACGTGTCCGCCACCTCCGTCCACCCGGCCGCATCCGTCGCGCCGTCCAGCGGATACTCCGGCTCCGCCCGCGGTTTCTCGCCCGGCCTGTAGGTCGCCGGCGACGGCGTGTCGTGGTTCACCGCCCGCCCGCGCGCATCGCGCCACAGCACGCGCGCCACGCCCGTGCGCCGGCCGTCCGCGCCCGTGGTGCGCCGCTGCACCGAAAACCGGACGTGCTTGCCTCCGGAAACCGGATACGTCCGCACCCAGCGCCCGATCAGCCCCGCCCGCGCGTCCGCTTCGATCACGAGCGCCCCGTCGCCCGCCGGCCCGCCCTGCGCGTCATACCGGAACGCCGGCGCGATCTCCTCCCGCACGCTCGCCGTCGTCCATCCCTCCGGCGCCCCCGCCGGCGCCGCGTTCGCCGCCGCCGCCCGCAAGGCCAGTCCGGCCGCCACCAACAGTCCACACCACACCGCACCTGGGAATCG
>JBILLY010000508.1:0-4199 GCA_044375835.1 Opitutaceae bacterium | reverse complement strand
CCGCAAAGCCGTCCGCGACGCCGGCGGCAAGGGCAAGGGCGCGACCAAAGCCGTCGCCGCCAAGATCGACCCCATGAAGCGCCAACAGCTCCAGCGCCAGGAGCGCGAACTCTACCGCGACATCGCCACCCTCGAAGCCACCCACCCCGGCGCCCCCTCCCGCGCCAACTCCGTCGTCGACGCCCCCGCCCGCCAGCTCCGCGACTACCCCGTGCTCATCCGCGGCGAGGTCAGCAACAAGGGCGAGATCGTCCCCCGCCGTTTCCTCGAAATCCTCTCCCCCGATCCCAAGAAGCGCCCGACGTGGAACCAAGGCTCCGGCCGCTGGCAGCTCGCCCTCGCCATCGCCGATCCCAAGAACCCCCTCACCGCCCGCGTCATGGTCAACCGCATGTGGCAGCAGCACTGGGGCACCGGCTTCGTCGACACCCCCGACGACCTCGGCAACCAGTCCTCCAAGCCCACCCACCCCGAACTCCTCGACTACCTCGCCGCCACCTTCGTCGAGAGCGGCTGGTCCCTCAAAGCCCTCCACCGCCAGATCGTCCTCAGCGCCGCCTACCAGCAGAGCAGCCTCAACAACCCGCTCTACGCCGAGAAAGACCCGAACAACAAACTCCTCTGGCGCTACAACCTCCGCCGGATGGATTTCGAGGAACTGCACGACTCCCTCCTCGCCATCACCGGCGAACTCGACCGCACCTACGGCGGCCGCCCCATCTCCATCAGCAGCGAGGGCTTCGCCAAGCGCCGCGCCGTCTACACGATGATCGACCGCACCAACCCGCCCGAGCTGCTCACCCAGTTCGACTTCCCCAGTCCCGACGTCGCCTCCGGCCGCCGCTATGAGACCCTCGTGCCGCAACAGGCCCTGTTCCTCATGAACAGCCCCATGGTCATCGAGACCGCCCGCAAACTCGTCGACCGCCCGGCCTTCGCCGAAATGAAAAACGACCACGAGCGCGTCACCTTGCTCTACCTCGCCATCTTCCAACGCTGGCCCACCCAGCGCGAAGTCGAGATCGGCCTGAAATACGTGAAGTCCAACCCCACCGGCACCGACGTCGCGCTCACCGCCGAGTTGCCCGCTTCGAAGCAAAACGCCCGCGAGGCCCGCATCGCCGCCGCCAAGGCCAAGGCCGGCAAGCAGCAGAACGCCCGCTTCAACACCCAGGTCGGCGGCGTCTACGACAACCAGACGCCCCTCGACGCCTGGACCAAGCTCGCCCACGCCCTCTTCCAGAGCAACGAAGCGATGTTCTACAACTGAGCGCGCCCCGCGCCTCCCCTCGCCCTTGCTCCGGGCCGGCCTCACCCGCCGGCCCTTTTTTTGGCCTCCCGGGACCGACCGACTCGTCGCTGCCCGGCGTCTCACCGGACTTGCCCCGCGCGCTCGCACCCGCACGGTGGCGGTCGTGTCGCCGTCGCCTTCCGCCCAGCTCGCCGCCCTCGTCGAGGAATACTCCTATGTCGACGATCCGCACGAACGCCTCGCGCTCCTCGTCGACCGCGCGAAAAAAAATCCGCCGCTCCCCGCCGACCTCCGCGAGGATGCCCACCGCGTGCGCGGCTGCATCTCCGTCGTCTGGCTCGTCGGCGAATTCCGCGACGGCGTCTGCCGTTTCCGCAGCGACGCCGACTCCCCGCTGGTCCGCGGCCTCGTCGCCCTCGTCTGCGAAGTCTTCGCCGGCTGCACGCCCGCCGCCATCGTCGCCGACGACATCGATCCCGTCGACGCCCTCGGCCTGCTGCAAAACCTCTCGCCCACCCGTCGCAACGGCCTCGCCTCCGCCCGCGCCGCCATCCGCGCCTTCGCGCAGGCGCACGTCTGATCGGTCCGCCGCCTCGCGGCGATCCGCCTCGACCCGGCGTCACGCCACCGTCGCGCACAACAACACGTAGTGCGCGCGCGCCCGGTTGGCGCACTCCTCGAGATCGGCCTCGCTCACGCCCGCGAGCGTCAGTTTCGCCGGCGTGCAGAGCCAGTCGCCTTCCTCGCCCGGCAGATCCAGGCCGAATCGCGCCGCCACGCCGCACGCGAGATTGAGCACGCACGCGCTCAGGTTCGCCCCGTCCGCGCCGAGCGGCTCGAAATGTCCCGCCACCGCCTCGACCAGTTCCGACGGGAAGCGCCAGTGCGTCAGCAGCAGCGTGGTCGCTTCCGCCGACGTGATGCCGAACGTCTGCTTCTCCCACTCCGCGACCGAGGGCCACTCCCGCTCGCCCGGATACACCGCGCCCATCGCGGCGCCGTCGATGATCACCCGGCCCACCGTCCGCAGCAGGCCCGCCGTGTAGGCGAGTCCCGGGTCGCGCCCGGCCCGCTTGGCCAGCAACTCGGCCGCCGCCGCCGTCGCCACCGCGTTCTCCCACAGCCGCGACGCCGGCATCCGATACGTCGTCAGGTCGCGCTGGCAGACTTGTTGCGTCGCCGCCAACCCCACCAACCGGAAAACTTCGCCGAGCCCCACGCGCCCGACCGCCGTGTCCAGCGAGTCGACGCGGTCGCGCAGCCCGAACAACACGCTGTTGCTCATCCGCACCACGTGGAATGTCAGCGCCGGGTCGAGCCGGATCACCTTCACGATCTCGTCCAGGTCTACCTCCGGATCGAGCAGGAGCGTGCGCAAGCGGCTGAAGGTGGCGGCCGCGGGAGCCAGTTTGTTGCCGAGCGAGAGGATCGTGTCGCGGGAGATTGCCATGGTGGAGAGCGCGCGTGCGCTCCCCTTCTCTCGGCACGTTTCGCGTCCGGACTTAGCGAAATTCATCGCTCTCCCCGCCCTGCGTCGGGATCGGCCCCGGCAACGCCGGCCGGCCCGGACGCCGCCCCGGCCGGCTAGAAGTCGATCGCTTTGAGCGTGCCGATCTGCACGTCGAACCGCTCGTCGAACGGCTTCACGTGCTTCAGCTCCGTCCGCGTCAGCTCCACCGCCCCGCCGCCGCCCACAAACAGGATCGACCACGCCGCGTCGCCCTCGATCTTCACCAGCGTCGGCGGAAACTTCGGGTTCACCTGCACGAAATCCAGGCTCGCGTCGCCCGACTTCACTTTCACCACCAGTTTCGAGCGGAAGGACTCCCGCAGCAGCAGCGAGATGTTTTCCAACAGCTGCCCGTCTTTCTTCACCCGCGCCAACACTTGGAATTTCTCCGGCGGAAACCGCTCGTTGCCGAACTTCAGCAGCGGGATCTCGAACACCCAGTGCGTCGCCGTCTCCGACGCGATGAAAGCCTTGCTCACGTCGATCGCCTCGCCGAGCGAGGGCGGCTGCCGTTTCCGCGCCGCGTTCGGGTGCGCCGGATCGCTCTGCTCGCCCCGCCGGCGGAATTTCGCCAAGTCGCGCTCGGTCGGCTCCTTGCCGTCGAGTTTGATCGGCACCCATTGCTCGGCGTAGGGCTTCGAGGGATCGTGCCGCACGATCTGCTCCGACTTCACCTTCCCTTTCCCGTCGCGGATCACCCGGTGCTCGGTGTAGGCCCACCGCTTGAAATCCTCCGCGATTTTGTGGAGCAGGGTGTTGAGCACCGTCTGCTCCTCCGCCGTCGCGGGCCGCGTCGCCGCGTTCGGAGCCTCCGCCCCTCGTCCGGACGGCGGCAAGGCGAGCACGAGCAGGGGAAGAAAACAGCGGAGCAGCATGGCAGTTTCGAGTGGGAGTGGGCGCGAATGTTCCCCGCGTCCCCGCCCACCGCAAGCTCCCGCGCGCGGTTCGCGCCCGCACCCCGCCGGACTGCCGCCGCCGGCCCGCTGCAACCCGGCGCCGGGACGGTGCCAACCCGCCGCCCCGCCGTTCCGGTCCGCTCAGTAAAGCGAACAGCGCTGCCGCTCGAACGTCGTCGTCACGGCCGCCACCAGGTCGCCCCACTGCGCGTCATCGAGGCCGACGACGGCAAGTTTCTCCGACGTCACCGCCCAGTGCGGCGTCTCGCCCGGCAGCGCCGCGCCCCGCGACGCCGCCACCGCGCCGGCGAGATTCAGCACGTGCGCCAGCACGCTCGTCTGCGGCGCCAGGTGCTCCTCCAGCGCCGCGACCACCTCCGCCGGAAATCGCCACTCCTTCAGCAACGTCGCCGTCACCTGCGTCGCCGTGACGCCGAAACACGCCGCCTCCCACTCCGCGTAGTTCGCGAAACTCCCGGCCTCATACGCCACCCGGCCGCGGCTCGTGCGGTCCAGCACCATCATGCCCAGCCCGCGCAAC
>JBILLY010000506.1:0-4215 GCA_044375835.1 Opitutaceae bacterium | reverse complement strand
CATGCGGCCCATGCAGAGGACGATGTCGGGGGCGAGGCGGCGCGCGGTGGCGACGAGCCGGGGGGCGAGCCAATCGAGGCGCAGGTCGAGCGGCTGGAGGATGCGGTGATCGACGGAATCGGGGACGGTCCCCGCCAGCGCGCCGCCGGGACGAAACGTGACGAGCGTGGACGCGTGGCCCGCGGCGGCGAATGCGCCGGCGAGGAGGACGGATTGGCGCTCGGTGCCGCCGCTGCGCAGGAAGTCCTGGACGATCAGGATTTTCATTGCGGGGGGCGGGAGCGCGACGGAGCGTGGCGCTTCACGCGATGACTTCTCCCTTCGTGCAACTGCTCGTGCGGTGGCTGGTGTTGGCGCTGGGCGTGATGCTCGCGACGCGGATCGTGAGCGGCATCCGGTGCGACGACGCGGTGACGCTGCTGGCGGTGGTCGTGCTGCTGAGTTTCTGCAACGCCATCCTGAAGCCGCTGCTCGTGCTGTTCACGCTGCCGTTCATTTTTCTCACGATGGGACTGGGCGTGCTGGTGATCAATGCCTTGTTGTTTTTGCTGGTCGGGCGCCTGGTCGACGGCTTCACGGTGGACGGGTTTTGGTCGGCGTTGGGCGGATCGCTGGTGGTGAGCCTGACGAACTGGATCGTGAGCGCTTTCACGAAAGGGCCGCGCGACGGCCCGCCGAAGCCGCCGGGCGGTCGGGCGCCCAAGCGGGACGACGTGATCGATATCTGAACGGTCGCGGCGGTCTGGCGGCGGCGTCGCCGAGAATCCGTTTGACGGTGCTTGGGTCGGGCGAGACGGTGGCGGAATGTCTGAATCCACGACCACGGAATACGATCTCATCGTCATCGGCGGCGGTCCCGCGGGCTATGCGGGTGCGATCCGCGCCGGCCAGCTGGGCAAGAAGGTCGCCTGCATCGAGCTCGAGCGGGCGGGCGGCACGTGTCTGAACTGGGGCTGCATTCCGACGAAGGCGCTGCTGAAGAGCGCGGAGTTTTTCCGGTCGCTGCAGAAGGCGGAGACCTTCGGCATTTCCGTGGGCGCGGCGGGCTTCGATTTCGGCAAGGTCATGGATCGGTCGCGCGGCGTCGCGGCGACGATGGCCAAGGGCGTGGAGTTCCTCTTCCGCAAGAACAAGGTCGATTACTTCGTGGGGCGGGCGCAGGTGACCGTGCCGGGCATGGTCGAGATCACGGACGGCGAGCACAAAGGAAAATTCTTCAAGACCAAGAACGTGTTGCTGGCGACGGGCTGCAAGCCGCGCCGCCTGCCCAACCTCGAGGTCGACGGCCAGCGCGTGATGACTTCGCGCGAGGCGCTGGAGCCGCGCAAGTCTCCCCCGAAATCGCTCGTGATCATGGGCGCGGGCGCGATCGGCGTGGAGTTCGCCTATTTCTTCAACGCCTTCGGCACGAAGGTGACGCTCGTCGAGATGCTGCCGCAGGTCGTGCCGGTGGAGGACGAGGAGGTGGCGAAGGCGCTGCAGCGCTCGTTCGAGAAATCCGGCATCACGGTCTACACGAACACGAAGGTGGAGAATGTCCGCGTCGGCAAAGACAAGGTGGAGCTGACGCTGGTGAAGGGCGGCGAAGCGAACGGCACCGAGGTCGAGGCGGAGTCGCTGTTGCTGGCCATCGGCGTGGTGCCGAACCTCGACGGCGCGCTCTCGCGCAACGTGAAACTCGAACTGGAGCGCGGCTACGTGAAGGTCGACGACCACTACCAGAGCAGCGTGAAGGGCATCTATGCGGCGGGCGACATCATCGGGCCGCCGTGGCTGGCGCACGTGGCGACCTACGAGGCGGTCAACGCGGTGAACGCGATGTTCGGCCACCACAGCGGCGGGCGCGTGAAGATTTTTCCGGGCGCGACCTATTGCCAGCCGCAGATCGCGAGCACGGGCCTCACGGAAAAGGCCTGCAAGGAAAAGGGCCTGAGCTACAAGGTCGGCAAGTTCCCCTTCACGGCGTCGGGCAAGGCGGTCGCGGCGGGCGACTCGGAGGGCTTCGTGAAGGTGATCACCGACGCGAAGACCGGCGAGGTGCTCGGCGCGCACATCCTCGGCAACGAGGCGCCCGAGTTGATCGCGGAATACGTGCTCGCGATGAACGCGGAGCTGACGACCGACGACGTGCACCGGGCGATCCACGCGCACCCGACGCTGAGCGAGGCGCTGATGGAAGCCGCGGCGGCGACCAGCGGCGAGGCGATCCATATCTGAGCGGGCCCGGGCGCGGGGCGCGAGCGGGCGCCGCGGTTCAGCGTTTCCGTTTGAACGGCGAGGCGCTCTTGGTCGTCGGGAGCGCGCCGTCGGCGCCCATCTCCTTGATGAGGCTCGTGAGGTAGGGGATGAGCTGCTTTTTGCGGCTCACCACGCCGGGCATGTCGAAGATCTCGTCCTGCTCCACGTGGGGGTAGCGGATGCGTTCGATGTAGGCATGGTCGCCTTTGACCAGGAGGAGCGAGTTCTGGGTGTTGATGTCGGTGACGAGCAGCGCGGCAAAGGCGAGTTTCTCGTCTTCCCGGAGGTCGGCGACGGCTTTGGCGATCGGTTTGGCATGTTGCCAGAAGTTGCCGAAGCCGAGTTCCTCGACCTGCGAGACGGCGAACTTGATGCCCTCTTCCTCGTAGATCTTGAAGTCGGAGCGGACGACTTTTTCGGGCGGGCTGGCGAGAATGACGGAGCCGGAATTGAAGATCTCGTCGGCGAGCTGCTTCGAATTCACGCCCGCGATCTCGGAGAGCCACGCGAGGAGTTTGGCGTCCTTCGGCGTGGCGGTGGGGCCGTTGAGGTGGAGCGTGTCGGAAATGAGGCCCGACATCATGATCCCGGCGATGGCGGGCGAGGGCTGGAGGCCTTCGCGGCGGAACAGGTCGGCGACGATGGTGCAGGTGGAGCCGACGGGCTCGTTGATGAACAAAATCGGGTGGGCGGTGTTCAGCGCGCCGAGCCGGTGGTGGTCGATGATCTCGGTGATCGACACTTCGTCGGCGCCGGGGACCGCCTGGGTGAGTTCGTTGTGGTCGACGAGGACGAGGCGGGTGCGGACGGGCTTGAAGATGTCGCTCTTGGTGAGGATGCCCGTGAGGGCGCCGTCGTCGTTGGTGACGAGGACGGCGTGGTTGGTGACGGAGAACTTCTTCCGGACATCGGCGATGCGGACGTCGGCGTCGACGGTTTCGACGGCGCGCTCGACGACGCGTTCGATGTTGGAGGCGGTGCGGACGACCCAGGCGGTGGTGGCGGAGTCGTAGGGGCTGAGGATGATGGAAACGCCGCGGGCGCGGGCGAGTTCGACGGTGTCGTCGTCGGGTTCGAGGTTGGCGGTGATGACGAGGGCGCGGATGCCGAGCTCGATGGAGCGGCGCTGGATGTCGTGGCGGTCGCCGACGATGACGATCGATTCGTTGGCGCCGATATTCTCGCGGACGGAGACCGTCCAGAACGAGCTGATGTCCATCGTGCCGAGGCGGACGTAGAAGTCCTCGACCTTGTCGCCGTCGACGAGGTGGAGCGGACGGGCTTTGAGGGCGCGGCTGATGGCGGCGAGAGAGGTGTGGACCTGGCGCATCAGGCGCGGCTCGTTGACGCGCGGAACAAAGATGCTGCCGAGCTGGGCGAGGGACACGGTGCCGACGGGCTTGCGCCGTCCGGCGGTGACGGGGAGGAGCGTGATGTCGTGGCGGTCGAGCAACTCGAGGGCTTCGGCGCAGGTGGCGGTTTCCGTGACCGAGATGACGGGGCTGGTCATGAGGTCGCGCACGCGGGGGGAGACGTCGCTGAGGTAGTGGGGCAGGGGCTGGTGGAAACGGGCGAGGATGGTGTCGATGCGGGCGTTGGAGTTGCCGCAGCGGGCGGCGACGTAGCCTTTTTCCCCGCGGGCCTCCTTGAAGGCGGCGTAGGCGATGGCGGAGCAGATGGCGTCGGCGTCGGGGTTCTTGTGGCCGACGACATAAGTCGGCGCGGAGCCGGCGGCGGCGAAAGGCGCAGCGGTGGGGCGGGTGGCGGCGTCGGGGCGGGCGGCGGTCATGAAGGGGACTACTCAGGCAGGAGGGCGAGGGCGGGGAAAGCGGAAACAAAAAACCCGGCCTCGGTAGGAGGCCGGGTGGGAGAACCGGGAGAGGAACTAATCGCCGTGATCAGGGCCCGCGTTGGGCGTTGGTGCCGTTGCCGGGGTTGCCGAGGATGGACGAGCCGGTGGGGGGGATGCCGTAAACC
>JBILLY010000504.1:0-4218 GCA_044375835.1 Opitutaceae bacterium | reverse complement strand
CAAAAAAGACCCTCCGCGCGGCGCGGAGGGTTTTCGAAAACTTCGGTTCGACGGGAAGCGTTACTTCTTCGCCGCGCCGCGCTTGAACTTCGAGGTGAACTTCTCGACGCGGCCCGCGGTGTCGACCAGACGCTTTTCGCCGGTGTAAGCCGGGTGGGAGTCCATCGTCACGTCGCGCACGATGACGAAATAGTCGACGCCATCGATCTGCTCCTTGCGGGCGGACTTCATGGTCGACTTGGTGAGGAAACGACGGCCGGTTCCGATATCGAGGAAGCAGACGTTGTTCAGAGAGGGATGACCTTCGGCTTTCATCGCGGTAAAGGAGGTAAGAGGTTAGCCTTGGCGCGCTTTGTAACGCGGCTCGACCTTGTTGATGACGTAAATCTTGCCCTTGCGACGGACCACCTGGCAGGCCGGGTGACGCTTCTTGGCCGATTTGATGGAGGAAACAACTTTCATAAAAGGCGCCAAAGCATCGCTCGCCTCCACCTCTGTCAACGGAATTGTTGGCAACTTTTCCGACGGCGCACACGGACACCGCGCCCGCTGAAAATTCCGCCCGCGCCGCCGCCGACCGCGCCGTTCAGCTCACCGCATCGCCCACGTGCTTGGCAAAAATCATCTTGCCGCCCGCCGTCGGCAGCACGCTCACGATTTCGGCCTGCACGCGGCGCCCGATCAACGCCCGCCCGCCGTGCACCACGACCATCGAACCGTCCTCCACGTAGCCGACCGCCTGGCCGTCCTCTTTGCCGGCCTTGACCAGATCGACCTCGATCCGCTCGCCGATCATGAACTCCGGGCGCAGCGACTTCGCGAGCGCGTTGAGATTCAGCCACGGCACGCCGTGAAACTCCGCCATCTTCGCCAGATTGTAGTCCGTCGTGAGCAATTTCGCGCGCATCGACTGCGCCAAAAACACCAGCTTCGCGTCCACGTCCTCGCGCTTGGCCACTTCGCTCTCCGTGATGCGGATGTCGACGTGCTTGATACGCCTGAGTTCGTTGAGGATCTCCAGGCCCCGGCGGCCGCGCGCCTGCTTGTTCGGATCGGCCGAGTCGGCCACCGCGCGCAGCTCGTTCAACACGAAGCGCGGGATCACCAGCGCCGCACCGAGGAAACCCGCTTCGCACACCCGCGCGATGCGCCCGTCGATCAACACGCTCGTGTCCACCACCACCAGCGGCACGTCGACTTCGTGCGGCACGAACCGCACGTAGGGGATGATGAGGTTGAACTCGTCCTTGCCCCGCAGCGCGATGACCGTCGCCAGATAGGTGATCACGAGAAACAGCGCGAGCCGCACGAGGAACTTGTTCTGCTCGTCCGCCTTCTCGAAGAGCGGCGAACTCGAGATGAAGAGCGCGATCAACGCCCCCACCGCCAGGCCGAAGGTCACCGCCGACAGCGCCCGCAGCGAAAAACCCTTCAGCAAAACATCCGTCAGCACGACCAGCACGCCGATCGACAGGCCGATGAACAGGCCGCGCGCCCGGAACGCGTCCCAATCCGGGCTGGCGTAGCAGACCAGCCAGCCGGCCGCCGCGCACAGCGCGACAAAAACGATCCGGATCGGAAGCAAGGTTTGGTTCATGCGCTCAGCGGGTCCAGCCCGGGAAATTCTGTGCCAGCACGATCCCCACCGGCACGCCGATCATCACCGCCATCAGCCAATACAGCAGCCGCTGGGTGCGCCGCGCGCTGGTTTTCTCGGCCTCGGTCGGTTCCATGAAGGCGCAGCGCACCAAAGCCCCCCGGGCATGACAACGCAATTGTCGGGCGGGTTTTACCCCGGTCCATCCGCCTCCGACCGCGAAGTTTCGCTGGCTCCCCGTCCCGCGATTTGCCAAGCCCACCCGCGTGAAATCCCCCTCCAAGTCCGCCGCCCGCTGCTGGCTCGTGAAGTCCGAACCCGAGGCCTATTCGTGGGCCGACTTCGTGCGCGACGGCCGCACCGCCTGGACCGGCGTGCGCAACAACGCCGCCCGCCTCCACCTCAAGGCCATGCAGCCCGGCGACCGCGTCCTCTTCTACGAGAGCATGACCACCAAGGCCGTCGTCGGCACCGCCGAGGTCACCCGCGCCGCGTTCCCCGACACGACCGCCGACGAGCCCGGCTGGGTCGCCGTCGACCTCAAGCTCGGCGCCGCCCTCGCCCACCCCGTCACCCTGGCCAAAATCAAGGCCGACGCCGCGCTGCAGGAGATGGTGCTCCTCCGCATCTCGCGCCTCTCCGTCCAGCCCGTCGCGCCCGCCGAGTTCGACCGCATCGTGAAGCTCGGCGCAAAACCCTGAGCACCCCGGCCGTGCTGCCCCAGCTCACGATTCTCGCCCCCGGCCTGCTCGGCGGCTCCGTCGCCCGCGCGGCCCGGCTCCACGGCGCCGCGCAGCGCATCGTCCTTTGGGCCCGCCGTCCCGAAACGCGCCTCGCCCTGCGCGCGCAACCGTGGTGCGACGCCGTCGCGGACACCCCCGAAGACGCCGCCCGCGACGCCTCCCTCGTCGTCCTCGCCGCCCCCGTCGACCAGATCGTCCCCCTCGCCCGCCGCATCGCGCCCGCGCTTCCCGCCGGTGCCCTCGTCACCGACGTCGGCAGCGTCAAGGGCGAGATCAGCCGGCTCGGCCACGCCGCCCTCGCGCCGCACGCGCACTTCGTCGGCGCCCACCCGATGGCGGGCTCCGAAAAGACCGGCTGGGAACACGGCACGGCCGAACTCTTCCTCTACCGCACCTGTTTCGTCACCCCCCTCCCCGACACCGCCCCCGCCGCCGCCACCGCGGTGGCCGCGTTTTGGCAGACGCTCGGCGCCGAGGTCGTCACGGTCGGCGCCGACGAGCACGACGAGATCGTCGCCCACATCAGCCACCTGCCACAGGTCCTCGCCTCGAATCTCTGCGCCTTCCTCGCCCGGAAGAATCCCGCCTGGCGCAACCACGCCGGCAACGGCCTGCGCGACACTACCCGCATCGCCGGCAGCGACGCCCAACTCTGGCGCACCATCCTCGAGCAAAACCGCGACGAGGTGCTCCGCGCGCTCCGCCAGTTCCAGGAGGAACTGCACGCCTTCCAGATCGCGCTCTCCAACCGCGACTACGTCGAGGTCGTCGCCCGCCTCGAACGCGGCAAAGCCTACCGCGACCAGTTCCGTCCGCGTCCCTGAGCCGGCCCGCCCCCTCGCGCCTCCCCGCATCCATGGATTTCAACGCCACTTTGGCCCGCCACGTCGCCGCCGTGGAGCGCGGCCTCGATCTGCACCTGCCGCCCGCCGCCACTCCCCCCGCGCGCCTCCACGCCGCCATGCGCTACAGCCTCGAGGCCGGCGGCAAACGCGTCCGCCCCGTCCTCGTCCTCGCTGCCGCCGAGCTCTTCGCCCCGCCCCCCGCCCCCGCCGCGGATCCCGCCGCCCTCCCCGCCGCCGTCGCCGTCGAGTGCCTCCACACGTATTCGCTTATCCACGACGACCTGCCCTGCATGGACGACGACGACCTGCGCCGCGGCCGGCCCACCGCGCACATCCAGTTCGACGAAGCCACCGCACTGCTCGCCGGCGACGCCCTGCTCACCCATGCGTTCGCTCTCCTCGCGGTCGCCTACGCCGCCACGCCGGCCCTCGCCCACGCCCTCGTGCGCGAACTCGCCGACGCCGCCGGCAGCCGTCGCCTCATCGGCGGCCAGATGGAGGACCTGCTTGCCGAGAAAAAGGCCGACGCCACCGCCGCCGAGCTCGACTTCATCCACCTCAACAAAACCGCCGCCATGCTCGAAGCCTCGCTCGTCCTCGGCGGCCTCGTCGGCGGCGCCGCCCTCGCACACCTCGACCGCCTCCGCGCCGCCGGCCGGCACCTCGGCCTGGCGTTCCAAATCGTCGACGACATCCTCGATGCCACCGCCGACAGCGCCACCCTCGGCAAGACCGCCGGCAAGGACGCCCGCGCCGGCAAGACCACCTACGTGAGCCTGCACGGCCTCGACGCCTCGCGCCGTTTCGCCGCCGAGCACACCGCCGCCGCCGAGTCCGCGCTCGCCGCGTTGCCCGGCGACACCGCCTTCCTCCGCGCCCTCTTCGACCGCCTCGCCCGCCGTCAGGCCTGATCCGGCGCGGGCCGCGCGCCGCGCGTTTGCGCCACAGGCCGCTCCAACTCGACCACGGCGCCGGCCATACCGCCGCCCGTGTCCGGCTCTTCGCTCTGGCCTCTCGGCTCTCAGCCCTCGGC
>JBILLY010000014.1:0-16694 GCA_044375835.1 Opitutaceae bacterium | reverse complement strand
CAGTTTTCGGCCGAGGGGCGCGGTGCTTGGCCCGCGACCGGCTCGCTGATGACAACGGACATGGTGGTAGTAATCGGTCGCGCGGCGGCGGGCTTGAGCGCGGGCGGAGCGGACCGGTTCAGAGGAGGCCCTGCAGCATCGAGGGCAGGCGCTGCAGCGAGTTGGCGAGGGAGGCGCGGGCGAGCATCGATTCGGGCCCGTCCGCGCCGTAGAGAATTTTCCAGCCGGAGAGTTCGAGCCAGCCGTCGGCCGCGACCGGGCCGACGGTTTCGAAGCCGCCGGAGATGCCGGAGTGGCGCACGAGGTGATCGGCGATCTGGACGGCGGCGGCGAAGAGCCGGTGGCGCGGCGCGCGGTCGGGGTCGTTGTGATACTGGACGGCGAAGACGATCTCTTCGGAGAGCTGGTGCCGCGCGATGTAGTGGGCGCCGATCTGGCCGTGGTCCCAGCCGATCAGCTTGCGCTCCAACTGGCAGAACTCGGCGGGGGTCGCGACCGGCGTGGCCATGGCGGTGCGCAATTCGTCGGGAAACGAATACGCCATGACGACCTTGCCGACGTTGTGCAGGAGACCGACGAGGTAGTCGGTGTCGTCGTCGATGTGGAGCGGCGTGGAGGCGAGGATCTCGCGCGTGAGGATCGCCGTGGCGATGCTGTGCGTCCAAAGCTCCTTCCACGGAAGGCTGTTCGCGGTGCTTTGCTGCAGCTGCTCGAGTTCCTCGATGACGGGGGTCGCCATCGAGAGTTCGCGGATTTGGCGCAGACCGAGGAAGAAGACGGCCTCCTCGATGTTGTTCACGCGGGTGGAGAGCCCGAAGTAGACGGAGTTGACCATGCGCAGCAGCCGGGCGGAGAGCGACGGATCGCGGCGGATGACCTCGGCGATCTGCGAGCTGAGGCTCTGCTCGGAACTCACCAAGGCGCTGAGCGCGCGGTTGATGCTCTGCAGCGACGCGAGTTTCGGGCAGGCGTCGATCCGGCGTTTGATATCCGTTTCGTTGCAGGAGTGGTCGGAAGCCACCGGCGGGAGCGCCGCGGCGGTCTGGTGCAAAGCATCGGCGCGAAGGCGCGGTGCTTGAGCAGGATCGCATTCAAGTCGCGAGGATTTCGGGCCGATGGAGCGGCGAGGCATGTCACCGCAGAAAGTGCAATCGCTCCTGCAGGCCGGGTTGGCGCACCACCGGGCGGGGCGACTGCCTGAGGCGGAGCTGCATTACCGCCAGGCGCGCGCCGCCGCGCCGAAAAATTTCGACGCGCTGCACCTCTCCGGCCTCGTCGCCTACCAACTCGGCCGGATGAACGATGCGGCGGACTGGATGGGGCGCGCCCACCGGATCAACCCGCAGCACGCCGTGTGCGCGATGCGCTACGGCCTGGCGCTGCTCGGGCTGCGCCGCTTGACCGACGCGGAGCGGCACCTGCGGCTCGCGATCGCGGCGAAAGCCGATCTGCCGGAGGCGTGGGACAATCTCGCCTACTGTCTCAAGTTGCAGGACCGCCTGCCGGAGGCGGTCGCGTGCCACGAGGCGGCGGTGAAACTGAAACCGGACTACGCGGTCGGCTGGTATAATTTCGGGCTGACGCTGAATCTGCTCGGGCGCGAGGCGGAGGCGCTGCGTTGCCACGACCGCGCGTTGGCCGCGGATCCGCAGTATGCGATGGCGCGCTACGGGCGGGCGCAGGCCTTGCACAAGGCGCACCGGATGGCGGAGGCGGTCGAGGCCTACGGGGAATTCCTGCAACTCAAACCCCAGCACCTCGAGGCGCGCAGCTACCGGTTGTTTGCGCTGCAGAATCTGGAGGGCCTGGCGCGCGAAGCGCTTTTCGCCGAGCACCGGGCCTTCGGCGAGGCGGCCGGGGCCGAGGTGCCGCGCCGCTGGCCGAACACGCCCGAGCCCGCGCGCCGGCTGCGCGTGGCGATCTTTTCCCCGGATCTCCGCGCACATTCCTGCGCGTATTTCCTGGAGCCGTTGCTGCGGCACCTCGACCGGTCGGCGTTCGAGGTGGTGCTCTACCACGACCACTTCCGCGAGGACGCCGTCTCCGCGCGGTTGCGCGGTCCGGCCGGGCTGTGGCGGAATTTCATCGGCCAGAGCGCGGCCGACGTGGAGGCGGCGATTCTGGCGGATGCCCCCGATATCCTCGTGGACCTCGCGGGCCACACGGGAATGTCGAACCGGTTGCCGCTGTTTGCCCGCCGCCTCTCGCCCGTGCAGATCACGTATCTCGGATATCCGGATACGACCGGCGTGGCGGCGATGGACTACCGCTTCAGCGACGACGCGGCCGATCCGGTCGGCGAGGCGGATCGGTTCTGCACCGAGCGACTCGTCCGCTTCTCGGCCTGCGCCTGGACCTACGCGGCGCCCGCCGATGCGCCGGACGTGAGCGCGGGACCCGCCGCGGCCGGCGGACCGGTGGCGTTCGGCTGTTTCAACAATCTCAGCAAGGTGACCGACGGCACGCTGCGGCTCTGGGCGGAGGTGTTGCGGGCGGTGCCGGACTCCCGGCTGGTGTGCAAAAGCTCCGGGCTCGACGGCGCCGACGGACGGGCGCGGTTGCAGTCGCGCCTGGCGGCGGCGGGCGTGCCGGCGGATCGCGTCGAGTTGCTCGGGCGGACGGACGACACGCGTTCCCACCTGGCGCTTTACGGCCGCGTGGACGTGGCCTTGGACACGACGCCGTATCACGGCACGACGACCACGTGCGAGGCGCTCTGGATGGG
This sequence comes from Opitutaceae bacterium, assembly GCA_044375835.1. Lineage (GTDB taxonomy): Bacteria > Verrucomicrobiota > Verrucomicrobiia > Opitutales > Opitutaceae > ER46. Next base: position 13,969 of record JBILLY010000014.1, on the reverse strand, counting down.
CGTGCCGGTGATCTCGCGCCGCGGGGACCGGCACGCGTCGCGGGTCGGCGCCAGTCTGTTGCGCGCGGTCGGCCACCCGGAATGGTCGGTCGGGTCGGACGCGGACTACATCGCGGCCGCCGTTCGGCTCGCCGCCGATCGCGCCGCGCTCGGGACACTCCGGGCCGGCCTGCGTGCCCGGATGGCGGCGAGCGTGCTCTGCGACCATGCGGGACAGGCGGCGCGGTTTGGCGCCGCGCTGCGCGGGTGCTGGGAACGCCGGTGTCTGCAGGCGGCGGAAAAGGCTGCCTGACCGCGGCGCAAAGATCGCGGGGCGGCCACGGGGAATTTTTTTCCCACCGTGCATTCGCCCGAGGGGCGGGCCGGTCGTGAGTTTTTTATACGACGGCAAAACAGGGACTTGAGCGAGCACCGGGGGCGGCTGGCACATGTGATGCGATCACACCGGCATGACTTCTCTGTCCGCCGATGCCGCCCCTGGCGCCGACCTCGCTGCCCTGACGGCGACGCTGCGCGCCCGTTTGGCGAGCTATGCCGAGAAACCGGCCGCCGGTGAACAGCTGGCGGTGCTCGAGGCGACCCGACGGGAGCTGGCGGCCGCGGTGGCGGAAACGACTCCCGCGGCGCGGACGGCGCGCCTCGCGGTGGTCTCGGAATGGCTGCGGCTGTGGGCGGAATCGGGCGCGATGGATCTGCCGGTATCGGGCGAGTTGATCGCGGCCGCGGATGCGCTGCGGGCCAAGGGTGGCGCCGGCCTGTTGGCCGCGATGCTGCTGGTGCCGGCGTGGCGCTGGCCGGGGGCGCCGGCGCTGCGGGATGTGCCGGCGTGGTTGCGGGGCGAGTTTGCGCGCTATGTGTTTCGCCCGGTCCAGGGCTTCTGCGCGACGGGCGATGCGGAGGCGTTTGCCGCGCACCAGCTGCGCCGGCTCGAGGAACTCGTCGCGCTCGGGGCGGGGCCGCGGCCCGATCCGGATTTTGCGTCGACGCTGGGCGGCTACCTCGCCGTATCCAACTGCATCCCGCTCTATTTCTCGGCCGACCCGCTCCGGCGGCACTACGAGTTGCGCGGGCGCCTGCTGCACGCGGCGCTGCGGGTCGGACGCCAGCCCGATTTGCCGGCGCGACCGCGCGCCGGCCGGCGCCTGCGGGTGGGCTTTATCAACCGCCATTTCGGATCGCAGACGGAAACCTACACCACGCTGCCGACCTTCGAGCGGCTCGATCCGGCGCGGTTCGAGGTCCACCTTTTCGCGCATCGCTTCGGCGACAGCGAGCTGGAGCGCCACGCACGGGCGGCGGCCGCGGCGGTGCATGTGTTTCCGGACGGACTGGCGGCGCAGGTCGAGTTGCTGCGCAGGGCCGACCTCGACGTGGCGGTGTTCGGCACCAACGTTACGGCGGTCATCAACGAGGTGACGCAGCTGGCCCTGCACCGCGTGGCGCCGCTGCAGGTGGTGAACAACTCCTCGTGCACGACGTCCGGCCTGCGCGAGATCGATCTCTACGTGTCGGGCACGGCCACCGAAGCGCCGGACGCGCCGGTGCACTTTTCCGAACGGCTGGGACTCGTCGGCGGGCCGGCCCACGCCTTCAACTACGCGGTCGACGCGCAGCCCCCGACGAAGCCGTGGACGCGCGCGGAGTGGGGTATTCCCGCGGACGCGGTGCTCTTCGTCTCGGCGGCGAACTACTTCAAGGTGATCCCGGAGATGCGCGTGGCCTGGGCGCGCCTGCTCGCGGCGGTGCCCGGCTCGCGGTTGCTGCTCCATCCCTTCAATCCCAACTGGTCGTCGCGCTATCCAATCCGGCGATTCCGCGCGGAGTTCGACGCGGTGCTCGCCGCCCACGGCGTCGCAGCGGAGCGGCTCGTGATCTCGGCGGAGAAATTTCCGACGCGTGCGGACGTCAAGGCGTTGCTCGCCCTCGGCGATGTCTACCTCGACACCTTTCCGTTCGGCGGGGTGAACTCCCTCGTCGACCCGCTGGAGAACGGCACGCCGACCATCGCGTGGGAGGGAAATACCTTCCGCTCCCGGATGGGCGCGGCGCTGTTGCGCGCGCTGGACCTCGGCGACCTCGCGGTCGGCAACGCCGCGGCCTACCACGCGCTGGCGGTTGGGCTCGCGACGGATCCCGCGCGCCGCGCGGATCTGCGCGGCCGGATCGTCGAGGCGATGGAGCGTGCGCCGGTGTTTCTGGATACGCTGGCGGCGAGCGACGCATTCGGCGCGCTGCTGGAGCAGGCGCACGACGAATTGCTCCGCGTCGGGCGCGAGGCGTTTCGGCGCGACCGCACGCCCATCATGGCGGCGGACGTCGCGACCGCCGCGTATCGACGCGCTCGCGCCGAGGCCTTGCTGGCGGAAGGACGGCCGGAGGCGGCGCTCGTGTATTTTCTCGGCGCGATCGACCTGGCGGAGCCCGACGCCGCGCTCTGGCACGGAGCCGCGACGGCGCTGCTGGCCGCGGGCCGGCGGGAGGAGGCCGTGCAGGCGCTCGAGGCTTGCCTGCGGATCGATGCCCGGTCGACGGCCGGTTGGCTGCTGCTGGCGGAACTCGCGCTGGGCAGCCGTCACGTCGAATTGCTCAACGACGCGGCGAAGATGCTCCGCCTGCTCGCGCCGGACGACCCGCGCCGCGCGGAGATCGAGCGCCGCGGCGCGGAGTTGCCCGGCTTCTCCGGGGCGGAGGCGACGAAACGAATTCTGATCTACTCCGACGATCCGCAGCACGGGGGCGTGGCCCAATACAATCACAGCCTGCTCGAGGGGTTGGTGGCCGCCGGCTACACGGCGCTCGGCGCCCAGACCCGTTGCGAGAGTCCGCTCGTGCAGCGGCAACGCGAGCTCGGGGTCGAGCACCACTGGATTCCCTACGACACGAAGAGCGAATTCACGCGCAGCCTGACGGACATCGCGACCTCCGCGCGGGTGCTCGAAGCGGCGCGGCCCGATCTGGTGGTCTTCAGCGATTGCTGCCCGCTCTCCAATCTCGCCGCCCGCGAGGCGGCCCTCGCGGCCGGGATTCCGTATGTGGCGGTCGTCGGCTTCGTGGGAGCCTACCTCGCCGATCGTTTCAAAGACCGGCTGCCCCAGCTTGCCCGGCAGTATGCGCTGGCGCGCGCCGTCGTGGCCGTCTCGCAGGAGAACCTGGGGTTGCTCCGCGATCGCTTCGGCCTCGAAGCGACTGCCGGGCAGGTCATCCACTACGGACGGCCGGAAAGGTTCTTCGCTCCGCGCGACGAGGCGGTGCGGGCACGTCTGCGCGCGGAACTCGGCCTGCCCGCCGATGCCGTGCTTTGCCTGACGACCGCGCGGTTGGCGGCGGCCAAGGGCTATCCGCACCTGCTCGCGGCGGCACAGCGTGCCGTGGCCGTGCCGGCGGGCGCGAAGCTGCACTTCGTCTGGTGCGGCGACGGTGAACTGCGGGGGCAGCTCGAACACTCGGTCGCCGCCGCCGGTCTCGTCGGCCGGGTGCATCTGCTCGGTCATCGTTGGGACGTCGCCGACTGGTATGACGCGGCGGACATTTTCGTGCTGCCCTCCGAACTGGAGGGCATGCCGCTCGCGATCATGGAGGCGATGGCCAAGGGGCTGCCGGTCGCGGCCACCGCGGTGAGCGGAATTCCCGAGGAACTGGGCGATACCGGCTGCCTGCTGCCCGCGCCCGCGGCGGGGCGGACCGTGCTGATCGACGCTCTGGTGCGCACCTTGCTCGCCTGGGCGGCCGATCCGGCGCTGCGCGCCCGGACCGGCGACGCGGGTCGGACCCGGGCCGAGACGATGTTCCGCGAGGCGTTGATGATCGAACGCACCGTCGGGCTTGTCGGCCGGGCACTCGGCGCACCGCAGCCCGAGGCCGCAGCCTGCGCACCCTGAACCCAACCCTTTCCGACCATGTCCACCGCCCCCGCCACGCCCTTCTCCCTCGAAACCGCCAGCATCCTCGTGACCGGAGGCACGGGTTCCTTCGGCAAGGCCTTCGTGAAGACCGTGCTCGAGCGCTACCCGAACCTGCGCCGGCTCGTGATCTTTTCCCGGGACGAGTTGAAACAATTCGAGATGGCGCAGCAGTTTCCGCCCTCCGAGTATCCGGCGATCCGTTACTTCATCGGCGACATCCGCGACGCCGCCCGCGTGCAGCGCGCGCTCGAGGGGATCGACGTCGTCGTCCACGCCGCGGCGCTCAAGCAGGTGCCGACGGCGGAATACAATCCGTTCGAGTGCATCAAGACCAACGTCCTCGGGGCGCAGAACCTGATCGATGCCTGTCTCGACGCCGGCGTGCGCCGCGTCGTCGCGCTCTCGACGGACAAGGCCGCCGCGCCGATCAATCTCTACGGCGCCACCAAGCTCTGCTCCGACAAGCTCTTCGTCGCGGCGAACAACATACGCGGCGGCCGCGACATCCGGCTGAGCATCGTCCGCTACGGCAATGTCATGGGCAGCCGCGGCTCGGTCATCCCGTTCTTCCTCGAGAAACGGAAGACCGGCGTGCTGCCGATCACCGATCCCGCGATGACGCGCTTCACCATCAGCCTGCAGGAGGGCGTCGAGATGGTGCTCTGGGCGCTCAACCACGCCTGGGGCGGCGAGATTCTCGTGCCGAAAATTCCTTCCTACCGCATCGGCGACGTGGCGGAAGCGATCGGCCCGGACTGCGAACATCGGATCGTCGGCGCCCGCCCCGGCGAAAAGGTCCACGAGGAAATGATCACCCCGAGCGACAGCTACAACACAGTGGACCTCGGGCGCTACTACGCGATCTTGCCGGCGGGCGGAAAGTTCACGCTCAAGGCCTATTGCCAGCGCTTCAAGGCGACGCCCGTGCCGCCGGGCTTCGGCTACAACAGCGGCTCGAACGGACACTTCCTGTCGGTCGACGAACTGCGCGCGATGGTCAACGAGGTGAGCGGTTTCGTGCCGCCTCCGGCAACCCGCCCGGTGCGCCCGGCCCCGCTGCCCGCGGTCGCGTGACGCGCCCGGGCTCTTCCGACCATGACTTCCCCCGCTCTCGAACCGGAGACGATCCCCGCGACCGACGCGCCGGCCGCGCCGGATCTGATCGACCGCATTCCGTCCGAGACGACCCCGGGCGAGCGCCGGCTGCTGTATCGTTATTTCCGCGACGACTGGGCCGGTGAAGGGCACGTGGTGGAGATCGGACCCTTTCTCGGCGGCACGACGCGCGCGATGGCGCTCGGCATGCTCGCCAATCCCGGCCTGCAGCCGGACGTGCGGCTCCACACCTTCGACCGGTTCGCGAGCTACTACGATCCCGCGCAACTGCGCGCGACCGTCGCTCCGCTGGTCGAGCGCGGCGACCTGGCGGCGGCGGTCGCCGACCAATTGTGCGGCAAGGGCGATTTCCTCGCGCTTTTCCATGCGCTCCACGGCCCGCACGCCTATCACCGCTTGATCGAGGCCCACAACTCGCCGCTCCCCGATAGACCGGACGAGATCGCCGCGGCCACGGCCCTCGACCGCCTCGCGGACGAGACGGCGCTCGGGGCGCTGTTCATCGACGGCTGCAAGTCGTGGGCGTCGACCCAGTATGCGATGAGTTTTCTGCTGCCGCGCACGCGCCTCGGCGCGCCGGTGATATTCCAGGACTTCGGGTGGTATACGTGTTTCTGGATCTCGTCGTTCACCCATGCGCTCGCGGATGTGCTGGAGTTCGAGACGGCGGCCGACGCGACCTACGTGTTCCGCCTGCGACGGACGGTTTCCGCCGCGGACGTGCGCCGGCGCTTTGCCGCGACGCCGCAGGCGATGGGCCGCGCCTTTTTCCGCAACGCGGCCTCCCGCCTGCTGGAATCCTCCCGGGCGCGCGGCGACCTGCGCGGGGAGCTGATTGCGCAACTGCACCACATCGCCGCGCTGGCCACGCTGGACCGCCGCGCGGACGCGGCGGCGCTCCTGCGGTCGCTCGACGTGCGCCGGTATGCGGCGTTCGTCGGCATGATCCGCGGTTGCATCCAGAGTCCGACCTACCGGCCCGGCGGCGAACAGATCCGCTGGAAATAACCACTCCGCCCAGTGATCCCCTACGGACGCCAAAGCATTTCCGAAACCGACATCGCGGCCGCCGTCGCGGTGCTGCGCGGCGACCTCCTCACGCAGGGGCCGGCGGTCGAGGCCTTCGAGCGACGGTTCGCCGAGAAAGTCGGAGCCCACCATGCCGTCGCGGTGAGCAGCGCGACCGCGGCGCTGCATCTGGCGATGCGGGTGGCGGGGGTGGGACCCGGCGACCGGGTCGTCACCTCGCCGAATACCTTCGTCGCCTCCGCCAACGCCGCCGCGTATGTGGGCGCGACGCCCGATTTCTGCGACATCGATCCGGTCACCTACACGCTCGATCCGGCGCGCCTCGCCGACGACTGGTGCGGCGACACGCGGGCGGTGGTGGCGGTCGACTACGCGGGTCAGGCCTGCGACATGCCGGCGATCTCCGCCATCGCGCGCGACCGCGGGGCGGTGGTGATCGAGGACGCGAGTCACGCGACGGGCGGTGCGTTCCACGGGGCGCGCGGGACGACGCGGGCGTGGACGATCGGTTCCCATCCGTGGGCGGATGCGACGGTGTTCAGCTTCCATCCGGTGAAAACGATGACGACCGGCGAAGGCGGGATGTTCGTCACGGACCGGGCCGACTGGGCGGACCGGGCGCGTCGCCTCCGCTCGCACGGGATCGAGCGCGACCCCGCGCTCTTCGAGACCGAAGCGGACGACGGGGTGATGGCGGAGCGCGGTCCGTGGTCCTACGAAATGCAGGAACTCGGCTACAACTACCGCATCACCGACCTGCAGTGCGCGCTCGGGCTCTCGCAGCTCGGGCGGCTCGACGCCTTCCTCGACCGGCGCCGCGAAATCGTCGCCCGCTACAACACCGCGTTCGCCGGCCTCGACTGGCTGCGCACGCCGGGCCTGCGGCATCCGGCCGACGCGGCGACCACGTCGTGGCACCTCTACCCCGTGCAGATCGACTTTGCGGCGATCGGCCGTGCCCGCGCCGACGTGATGCGCGAATTGCGCGCGGCCGGCGTCGGCACGCAGGTGCTCTACATCCCCGTCCATCTCCAGCCGTGGTATCGCCGCACCTACGGCTACGGCCCCGGCAAGTGCCCGGTGGCCGAAAGCTACTACCTTCGCGCGCTGAGCTTGCCGCTGTATCCGGCGATGAGCGACGCCGACGTGGCGCACGTGATCGGCCGCGTGCGGGCGCTGGCGCCGGCGACCGTCGCGGTCTGAGCGCCCCCAATCCACCGAATTTCCATCGCACAACCTCCATGCAAACGAGTGCTTCCAATCCTCCCGCCGCTTCCGGCGGCGCCTTCCCCTTCGCCGGCTTCCCGCTGGCGCAACACGGCCGCGTGATGCTCGTCGCCGAGACCGGCACGACCTGCAACGGCGACTTGGCCACGACGCTGCGGTTGATCGACGCCGTCGCAGATGCCGGCGTGGACGCGATCAAGTTCCAGCTCATCAACCCCGAGGCGTTCATGAGCGACCGCTCGGTGAAGTATTCCTACGACTGGGGGCAGGGCCAGCGGGCGCAGGAGAACATGTTCGAGATGTTCCAGAAGCTGCGGTTCACCGAGGAGCAGTGGCGCCAGATCTGCGAACATTGCCGTGCGCGCAACCTGCCGGTGTTCGCGACGGTCGACTATCTCGACGGCATCGATCTGGCGCGCCGACTGGACTTCTGCGCGATCAAGATCGGCTCTTGGGACATCCGCGCGATGCCCCTACTGCGGAAGGCCGCCGCGGCGAGCCTGCCGCTCGTGCTCGACCTCGGGCCGGCGCACCTCGCGGAGATCGACCGTGCGGTGGAGGTAATCCGCGGGGAGGGCAACGACCGCCTCGTGCTGCTCCATTGCACGCACAGCACGACCGACGAGGAGGTGAACCTGCGCACGATCCCGTATCTGGCGGAGACCTTCAATTGCCCGGTGGGCTATTCCGCCGACACGCGCGACGACGTGCCCGACCTCGTGTCGATCGGCCTCGGGGCCTGCATGATCGAGAAACGCGTGACGCTCGACGCCGGCTTCGCCGGACATCACCACAACAAGGCCGTCGAACCGGCCGAACTGAAGGAATGGGTGAAACGGGTCCGCCGCGCCGAGCGGCAGCGGGGCACGGCGGCGGTGAAGCCGTCGCGCGAGGACCTGCGGCTGCGCAGCCAGTTTTTCGTCAGCCTCACCGCCGCGCGCGATCTGCCCGCGGGCAAAGTGATCGAATCCTCCGATCTCATCTGCAAGCGCCCGGGCACCGGAATCGATCCGGACCTCGCGCACCTGCTGGTGGGACGCACGCTGCGGACGGGCGTCGCCGCGGACCAGCAACTCGCGTGGGACATGGTTTGAATTTTCCCGCCATGAAAATCCTCGGTATCATCCCCGCGCGCGGCGGCTCGAAGCGCTTTCCGCGGAAGAACATCGCCCCGTTCCTCGGTCGGCCCGCGATCGCCGCGACGATCGATGCGGCGCGCGACAGCGGGTGCTTCGCCCGCTGCGTCGTCTCGACGGAGGATGCGCAGATTGCCGCGATCGCGGCGGAGTTCGGTGCCGAGGTTGATGCGCGTCCCGCGGAGTTCGCGACCGACCAGGCGCGGCTATCCGACGTCTGTCTCGAGCTACTCGACCGGGAGTTCGCGGCCGGACGCCGCTACGACGCGATCTGTGTCCTGTATGCGCCGGCGGTGCTGCGGGATGCCGGCGACATCCGCGGGACGTGCGACCTGCTCGAGCCGGGCGTCTGCAATTTCTCCCAGGCCGTGTGCCGCTACGATCATTACGCCCACCAAGCGCTGAAGCTCGGCGCGGAGGGCCGGATCGAGCCGATGTGGCCCGACCTGGCGGACTGCTGCGCGAAAGAGCTGCCGACGCTCGTCTGCGGCAACGGCAGCACCTATGCGGCGCTGGTGCCGGCCTTTCGCGCGGCCCGCGGCTCGTTTGTCGGCCCGCTGATGAAAGCTTACGAAATGCCGAAGTGGAAGTCGGTCGACATCGACTACCCGGAGGACCTCGTGCTCGCGGAGTTCTTCGCGTCGCGCTACGCACCCGCTGTCGCCTGATGAACGGGATCGACCAGCCATCGCCGGGACTGCTGCTCTTGCGGGCCGACGCCGGCCCGACGATCGGGACCGGGCATGTGCTGCGGTGCCTCGCGCTGGCGCAGGCGTGGCGCGATGCCGGCGGCGAGGTGATGCTGGCGGCGGCCGAATTGCCCGCGCCGCTGGCGGCACGGTGGCGGGTGGAAACGGCGAACGTCGTGCGGATCCACGCGCGCCGCGGGACCAGCTCCGATGCGGCGGCTACGCGGAGGATCGCGGCGGTCGAAGGGGCGGCCTGGATCGTGGCGGACGGCTATGATTTTTCGACCGACTATCTCGCGCATCTGCACGAGACGGGCACGCCGGTGGCGGTGTTGGACGACATGGTCCATCTTGAGCGGTATCCGGTCGACCTTGTGCTCAACCAGAACCTGAGCGCGACGGAGTCGGCTTACCGCGGGAAAACGGCGGAGACGACGCAGCTGTTGCTCGGACCGAAGTTCAGCCTCCTGCGGCGGGAGTTCCGCGTGTTGGCCGCGGAGCCGAGCCGACGGGAGCGGCCGGCGCGGCGGGTGTTGGTGACTTTCGGCGGGGCGGATGCCGAGAATTTCACCGGGCGCATTCTGGAGAACCTCGGTCGCAGCGCGCAGGCGGCGCACGAAGTCGTCGTGCTGGCCGGCAGTGCGAATCCCCACGTGGATCGGCTGCGAGCCCAAGCGGCGAGCCTGCCGTTCCGGTGCGACGTGCGGGTGGGAGTCGAGAACGTCGCCGAAGTGATGCGCTGGGCCGACGCCGCGATCTCGGCGGGCGGCTCGACGGTTTGGGAATTGGCGGCGATGCGGTTGCCGGCGCTCATCGGTGTCACCGGGCCGGATCAGCACGCCGGGATGAGCGCGCTGGCCGCGGTGCCCTTTTTCCGGGCCCAACCGATCGAGAACTGGCTGGCCGGCGATTTGGCGCGGGACTTGGCACACTTGCCGGCTGCGGGAACCGCGGTTGCCGGTTGCGACGCGCTGGGAGCGGTGCGGGTCGTCGGTGCCTTGTTGGCGCCGGCCGGCGTCCCGGTCACGCAGGGTCTTCGCGTATGAACTTTCCCAGGACACTTCTGGTCGCCGAGATCGGCATCAACCACAACGGCGACATGGCGCTCGCCGAGCGCATGGTGCACGCGGCCAAGGCGGCCGGCGCCGACGCCGTGAAGTTCCAGAACTACCGCACGGAGGATTTTCTGTCGGACCATGCGCTGACCTACACCTACCGCAGCGAAGGCCGCGAGGTGACGGAGTCGCAGTTCGCGATGTTCAAGCGCTGCGAGCTCGGCGACGCGGATCTCGCGCGGTTGAAGCAGGCCTGCGATGCGGCCGGAGTCCTGTTCTTCAGCACGCCCACCGGCAACGACGGGGTGGACGCCGTGGTGCGGGCGGGGGCGGCTTATCTTAAAAACGGGTCCGACTACCTCGGACATTTGCCGCTGATCCGGCACATGGCGCGGACGGGCGTGCCGACGATCCTGTCGACCGGGATGGCGACGGCGGAGGAAGTGGCGGACGCGGTCGAGGCGTTTCGCGGCGCCGGCGGGAGAGATCTCGTGCTGCTGGCCTGCACGTCGGCCTATCCGACGCCGCCGGACGCGGTGAACCTGCGGCGCATGCCGGAATTGGCGCGCCGGTTCGGCTGCGCGGTCGGTTTCAGCGACCACACCGCTGGCTGGGAAGCGGCGGTCGCGGCGGTGTGCCTCGGCGCCTGCATGATCGAAAAACATTTTACGACCGACCGGACGCTGCCCGGGCCGGACCAGTGGTTTTCGTCGGACCCGGCCGAGTTTGCGGAGCTTGCGCGCCGCGTGCGCCATGCCGAGACGATGCTCGGGCGGGCGGAGATCGCGCCCGCGGCGGCGGAACTGACGTCGCGCGAAGTCTTCAGGCTCTCGTGCGTCGCGGCGCGGGACTTGCCGGCCGGGCATGTGATCACGGAGGCGGATGTCGCCTTTCGCCGGCCCGCGACGGGATTGCCGCCGGGGCAAGTCGGTCTGCTCCTCGGCGGGGCGTTGCGCGAGGCGATCCGGCGGGGCGAGCCGTTCCACGTCGGGCAAATCCGGGCCGTCGCATGAAGGTGCTTTTTCTAGGCAACCACACCGTCGGGGTCCGGACGCTGCGGGCGATCCGGCGCCAGGCCGACCTCGTGGGGGTCGCGGCGCATCCGGATGATCCGGAGGACGGCGTGCGCTACGAGTCGGTGTTTGCGGAGGCCCGGGCGCTGGGGGTGCCGGCGATCCGCACGACCGGCAAGGCACCGGAACTGGCGGAGTTCGTGCGTCGCGCGGCGCCCGACCTCCTGTGGATCGCGGATTTTCGTTACCTGCTGCCCCGCGAGATCGTCGCGCTCGCCCGGCACGGGGCGATCAACCTGCACCCGAGCTTGCTGCCGGCGTATCGCGGGCGCGCCTCGATCAATTGGGCGATTCTGCGAGGGGAGACCGAGTTCGGCCTGACCGCGCATGTGGTCGACGAAGGCATGGACACCGGCGACATCGTGGGACAACGCGCCTACCGGCTGGAGCGCACCCAGGACGTCGGGGATGCGCTGGCGACGCTGTATCCGATCTACGAAGACCTGACCGGGGAGGTGTTGCGCGACTTCCAGACGCAACGGTTGCGGCGGCGGGCGCAGCCGCCGAGCGGGGCGACGGCGTTTCCGCGGCGGCGGCCCGAAGACGGGTTGATCGACTGGTCGAAGCCGGCGCCGGAGATTTGGAACCTCGTCCGCGCGGTGGCGGCGCCGTATCCGGGGGCGTTTACCCCGTGGGCGGGTGGAACGCTGCGAATTTGGAAGGCGGGCGGCGAGGTGCCGTTTGCCGCCGGCCGTCGTCCGGAAGCCGGCGAAGTGCTGGAGTCGAACGAAGCCACCGGCACGCTGACGGTGGCCTGCGGGGAGGCGGCGTTGGTCGTCACTCGGGTCGAGCGCGAAGGGACCGCGGAGTGGCCGTTGGCCGGAGATCGGCTGGGTGTGGCGCCGGCCAACGCCGTCGAGGTCTCGGTGCCGCACAATCGGTTGACGCATGGCGTCGAAGAGGAGGCCGCGGTGGCGGCCGTGGTGCGGTCGGGGCGCTGGGCGGTCGGGCCGGAGACGGGCAGACTCGAGGAGGAGTTTGCCGGTGCGGCGGGTGTGGCGGCGGCGGTCGCCGTGGGCTCGGGGCTCGCGGGACTACGGCTGGCGCTGCGGGCGTTGGACCTGCCGGCCGAGGCGCCGGTGGCGGTGCCGGCGTATGCGTGTGTGGCGCTCGCGAACGCGGCGCTGGCGGCGGGCGCGCGGCCGGTGCCGGTCGACGTAGCGGCGGACACGTGGACGATGGCGCCGGATGCGCTGGGCGCGGCGCGGGCACGGGGACGACGCTTCGCGGCGACGCTGGCCGTGCATACCTTCGGCGCGGCGGCGGAGGTGCGCGCGCTGGCGGGGAGCGGCGTGCCGGTGATCGAGGATTGCTCGCATGCCTTCGGGCGGGGCGAGTTCGGCCGGCAGGGAAGGCTGGCGGTCCTATCGCTGCACGCGACCAAGCTGATGGGGGCGGGGGAGGGTGGGGTGATTTTGACGGATGACACGGCTCTCGCGGCGTGGCTGCGGGCGGAGCGCGACTATGCGGACCGGGCGCCGGCGGCAGGCCGGCTCAACGACAAGCCGACGGAGATGATGGCGGCGCTCGCGCGCTGCCAATTGCGACGGTTGCCCGCGATGCTGGCGGCTCGGGACGGTCTGGCAGCACGGTATGCGGAGTTATTGGCGCCGCTGGCGGAGCGTGGCGGGTTGCGTTTGCCGGCGATGCAGGCCGGGCGGGTGTGGTATCGCTACGCGGTGCTCGTGCCCGGCGAGGCGGACGCCGTGGTGGCCGCGATGGCGGCGGAGGGCGTGAACGCGGCGCGGCCGGTGGAGCCGTGGACGGAGCCGGGGGCGGGCGCGGGCGCGACGGCGTATCGCGGGCTGGTTTCGCTGCCGCTCTATCCGACGCTGACGTGGGCCGAACAGAATCGCGTGGTGCGGGCCCTGCGGCGCGTGCTGGAGAAGGGAGGCCGGGCATGAACGCGGCGCCCTTTGCGCAGATCGCGCGTTTCTACGACCGGCGCGTGGCGGAGTTTGGCCACGATCCGCGGGCTTGCGACTACGGGCGGGCGGAGTCGCAGCAACGGAAGTTCCGCGTATTGGCGGAAGCGGCCGATTACACGGAGGCGAGCGTGCTGGACGTGGGCTGCGGCTTCGCGGACTACGCGGAATTCCTCGCGGCGCGATTCCCGAACGTGCGCTACAGCGGCGTGGATCTTTCCCCGGCGATGATCGCGCGGGCGCGCGCGGCGCGGCCGGGCATCGACGTGCGGGTGGCCAACCTCCTCGAGGAGCCGGCGGAGCCGACCCACGACATCGTCTCGGCCAACGGCATTTTTTATCTGCTCGGGGCGGACGCTCCCGCGCTCATGCGGCGACTGGTGGCGGCGATGTTCGCGCGGTGCCGGCGCGGCGTGGTGTTCAATTCGCTGAGCACGTGGGCGTCGGTGCACGAGCCGGGCGAATTCTACGCCGACCCGGCCGAGACGGTGCGCTGGTGCCGGGAAATTTCCCCCTGGGTGACGCTGCGGCACGATTACCTGCCGCACGACTTCACCGTGTTTCTCGCGCGGGAGCGCACCTTGCCATGATCGTCTCCATCAACCAGCCCGCCTACCTGCCGTGGCTCGGCTATTTCGAGCGCATCGCGCGTTCCGATCTGCACGTCGTGCTCGATCACGTGCAGTTCGAGAAGAACAGTTTCACCAACCGGAACAAAGTCCGCACCCGGGAAGGCGCGACGTGGCTCACGGTGCCGCTCGCGACGAAAGGCAAATTCGGCGATCTCGCGATCAACACGCTGGACTTCGCCGCCAAC
>JBILLY010000503.1:0-4226 GCA_044375835.1 Opitutaceae bacterium | reverse complement strand
TCGTGACCTGCTGCGGCGCCGCGGCGGTGTTGGTCGGGGCGGCGGCCGGCGCAGAGGCGGTCATCGTGGCCGCGGCGGGGATGGCGGCGGGAGCGGAAGCGACGGGCCGGCGGTTGGCATCGGCGATGGTGCCGAGGAGCCAGCCGAGGCCCGCGCCCCAGGCGGCGCCGCGCCAGCCGTTGTGGCGGAATTCGCCGCTGTTGTGGCCGATGATGCCGCCGGCGAGGGCACCGAGGACGAGGCCGTTGGCGGCGGCGCTCGGCGCGGCGGCGGCGGGGCTGTAGTAGCCGGTATCGTAGGTCGGGTAGTAGCCGTAGTCGCGGTAGTAGCCGGGAGCGTAGCCGACGTAGGTCACGGGGGCGTGACGGTAGACGTAATAGGACGGGCGGATGCCGACGTGCCACGAGACGCGGCTGTAGTCGCCGCGGTGGTGGCGGTCGTGGTGGCGGTGCGAATCGTGCCGGAAAATCTGGGCGGAGGCCGGCGCGGCGGCGGCCGTGGCGAGGCAGAGCAGGATCGCGGTTTTCATGATGGGTGCAGCGTGTGCGACACGGAGGTGCCCGCAAGGTTTCACAATCGCCGCACCGGTTGCAGCGCGACGCCGTGCGGGCAGCTGGCCGGGCCGGCGACAAACTGGTCGCGGCAACGCGGGCAATACAGGCAACTGGCGGGTGCGTCGGGCATTGGCGCGGCGAACAAGCCGGGCACGCCGACTTTGGCGGCGGCGAGCAGGCGGCTCAGGTGGTGTTCGGTTTCCGCGGCGAACCACGCGACGATTTCCTTTGCGGCGGCGGGCGCGGGCTCGCCGTGTCCGTCGCCGATGGGCCAGCGGAGATCGGCGAGGGCCAGAAACGCGAGCTGATCGCGGGTTGCGGGAGAGCAGACGGCGGCGGCGACGGCGACGGGGTGCTGGGCCGGGAAAAATCCCTCGCCGGCGAGGGCGCGGAGACGGAGGGCCTGGGGCGGCATGACGGCGGCGCTGAGGAGATTGGCGCCGCGTTTGTGCGCCGCGACGGGCTTGAGCCGGCGGAGGGACCGGGCGGCGGAGATGATGGCGGCGACGTGCAGGGCGGCGAGGCCGGCCAGGCCCGCGAGCAGCGTGTAGACGAGCCGCTCCGTCCACTCGAGGGCGAGGCGCGAGGCGATGTCGCCGCCGACGTAGATCGTGACGGCAAGGTAGGCGATGAAGGCGGCGGTGTTGAGGGCGGCGGCGAGGCGGGTGCGGGCGTGAAGCACGCGCACGCGGCGGCGCAGGTGCGCGGGCCGAAACCAGGCGGCCATGAGCGTGCGCAAACGCGCCTCACGGGCGGCCGGGGGCAGCGCGGCGAGGGCGAGGATCTGCGGGGCGGCGAGGTGCCCGGTGTCGGGGCAGAAGCGGGCGCCGTTGATGAAAATCCAGCCGCGGGCGACGCCGACCTGCCGGATCTCGGCCCACGCCCAGAGGCGGCGCTCGACGGGATACTCGGCGGGGCGGCCGGCGGCGCCGGCGGGCCGGTTCCAGAGGCCGTCGGGCGAGACGGCGAACGGCACATCCGCAACCTGGATACGCCACGCGCCGGGCAGCCAGCCGGGCAGACTGACGCGGCTGAACGCGGCGCGCGCGCGGCGGGCGGCGCGGCCGAAGCCGACGACGGTGAAGCCGCGGCGCGGGGCGAGGCGCGCCCCGTCGATCAGCCACAACACCCAGAAGACCGCGAGGACTGAGACCCACTCCGACATCGGCCGGCGCTCAGGCCGCGGGCGGATTGCCGTCGGGCGGATTGGTCGGCCGCGAGCCGGTGATCTTGTTCCAGAGCTGCTTCAGGGCGGCGCCGAGGGCGACGACGACGAACACGAGGGCTTTCCACATCTTGCTGAACCAGGCGCCGAGCGCGGCGAGCCAGCCCATCTTGGCGGCGAGCACGGCGCCGCCGCCGAGGACGAGCGCGGAGAGGCCGTAGGCGGCGACTTTGTCGCCGGCTTTGAACTCGGAGTATTTTTGGCCGGAGATGTAGGAGAAATTGCCCGCGAGGAGTTTCTCGGCATCGGCTTCGGCGGATTTGAAGCCCTCGGTGCCCACGGCGAGCGTGACGTTCATCACGCCGGCGCGGCCCAGGAGGCGGATGCTCTCGTTGATGAAGACCTTGGCGTAGTTGTCGTGGGACGTCGTGAGATTGATGGCCCACTTCAGGTTGTTGGTCTTCTCGTCGTAGTGCGGGGCGGTGGCCCAGCCCTTGAGTTTCAACTGGTCCCAGCCGCGGCTCTTGCGCTCCGCGTTGGCCTCCTCCTGGCCTTCGCTCATCGCTTTGAGGAGTTTGTCGGCGTCGAGCTTGTCCTTGTCCTCGTCCTTCACGTAGCCGACGTCGTCGTAGTCGAGAAACATCATGTAGCCGGGGGCGAGGAGCACGCCGACTTCCTTGCCGTTGGGCATGTTCTGCGTGAGTTCGTAGAAGCGTTTGAGCGAGTCGGGGCCGACGAAGTGGTAGCCCTCGGGGAGCTTGAGCTCGGCGACTTTGCCGAGGGGGACGGTGGCGGGGCCGGCGACGAGTTTGACGCCGGCTTGGCGCAGGGCGTCTTCGCGGGACTTGGGTTGGGCGTCGGCGGACGGGGCGGACTTCGGGGCGGGGGTGGATTTTTCGACGGCGGGTTTTTCGTCGGCTTTGTCGGCGGCGCGCGCGCTGCCGGCGAAGGCGAGACCGGCGGCGAGGAGAAGGCGGAAGAGATTCATCGTCGGCATATTCCGCGAGCGCTGGCGGCGGTCAAGGCGCGCGGCGGCGGGCGTCCGCGATGTCGCGTTCTCCACGGAGAGGCCGACGGTGCGGCGACGTGGCGCCAAGCGTTCGGACGTGCGGCGGAAATTTGGGGGCGCGACGGCGAAGGCAGGCGGACCGGCTCGGGGAGGTGGGTGCGTGGATTGGTTTCGCGGGTTGTCAGCAGGGGTGACCGGGCTAGGGTCCGGCCCGTCACGCATGAGAACCACTGCCCGCGCCACGCTGCTGCTCGGAATCGCCGCACTCGGCGGCATGGGGGCACGCACGCTGTCGGCGCAGGAGCCGGCCGTGGGCATCACGCCGGCCAAGTCGAGCGCCGCGGGTGCTTTGACCCGCAGCGAGCCGGGCGAGATCGCGGCGCTGCGGGCCAAGGCGGAGCGCGGCAATGCGATCGCCCAATACAACCTCGGGCTCGCCTACGCGCAGGGCCGCGAGGTGCCGATGGACCGAATGGAGGCTTTCGTCTGGCTGACTTTGGCGGCGGAAAACGGCAGCACGGGCAAATCCTTGGAAACGCTGCTCGAGGCCATGTCGGCCGAGCAGGTCGCCAACGGCCGGCGCGAACTCGAGGCGATGCGGGCGGCCAATCCCTTCCTGCGCCCCGGACCGGTGGCGCGCGCGCCGGCTTCGGCAGGCCCGGGTGGAGCGCGACCCGCCGCGCCGGTGGCGTCGGCGTCGTCGGCCGGCTCGCGTCCGACCACGGTGCGTCCGGTGTCGGCCCGCGGGTCGGAACCGGCGCGGCCCGTGGAGGAATCATCGGAGGACGAGTCGGCGGTGAGGCGTTTGCAGGAGCAGTTGTCGGCGCAGTCGACCGAACTCGCGAAGGCGCGGGCCGAGGCGGCGGCGGCGCGGCTGGCGCTCGGCCGGCTGGAAGTTCAGTCGGGCGCGCTGCGCGCGGCGAAGGCCTCGGCCGGCTCGGAAGCGGCGGCGTTGGAGACGCAGCTGCGGGAGGCCCGCGGCCAGGCGGAGAAAGCGCAGCTCGCGCAGCGCGAGTCCGAGGTGGCGCGGCAGGCGACGCTCGAGGAGGTGCAGCGACTGAAGGCAGAGCTGGCTGCGGCGGAGTCCGAGCGGCGGCGGTCGGCGGCGGCCACCGAGCAGGAGTTGGCCGACGCGCGGAATCGCCTCGGGGTGGCCGAAGCGGAGCGGGCCCGGTTGCTGGCGGCGGCGCAGGCCGGGGCCGAGGACCGGGAAAAGAGTCTGGCGGACGTGCGGCGCCAGGCGGCGACGGCGGGGAACGATGTCGCGCAGCTGCGCGAGCAGTTGGCCGCGGCGGAGCGCCGCGGCCGCGATCTCGAGAGCCGGCTGGAGCGCGTGCAGTCCGAAGCGACACTGTTGGCGACCCGCGCGGACGCCGGCGCGAAAAACGAAGCGCAGCGGGCCATCGCGCAGACGCAGATTGCGCGCCTCGAGCGCGACCTGCGCGCAGCGGTGACGGCAAGCGAATCGGCCGCGGCGGACGCGGCGGCGAAGGAGTCG